>JBDTCM010000266.1:0-8258 GCA_039923575.1 Chthoniobacterales bacterium | reverse complement strand
GATAAACTCCCGCGATGTAATTTAGAATATCTGGCTCGTTAGGCAAAGTCGCCGCCGCGATGGAGAATTCCTTGAGTGCCGCGGGGTAATTCTTGTCGGCCCAATAGAAACAAAGGCCGAGAGCCATGTGGCCTTCGCCCAGAGAGGGTGACAGACGCAGCGCCTCTTCCGCCGCGCGGCGCGCTTTCGCGCCCGGGTTCGGTCCGTCACTTTCATAAGTAAGGCGACTCTCCACGATGGAAAGCCGGGCATGCGCGAGGGCAAATTTCGGATCGAGCGCGATCGCTTGGGCGTAGAGTTGCTCGGCTGCGGTCCGACTTTCATTCGAAGGGTTCACGACTCTTTCCCAGCCAAGGCCTCTCAAGTAGAGCGTGTAGGCCTCGGGGTTGGCGGTCGGCTGCTTCGCCAGACGTTCTTCTTCTTCCGGCGCGAGTTTCGCCTGGAGGGAGGCTGCGATCTCGGAGGCCAATTCGCCCTGAAGACCGATCGCATCCGCGCCGGTCCGGTCGTAACGCTCCGCCCAGAGATGGCGGTCGCTCCGGGCGTCTATCAATTGCACGTTGAGGAGCACGCGATCGCCTTCGCGCCGCACGCTGCCTTCGAGCACATTCTCCACCCCAAGCGCCCGGCCGATCTCGCGCACGTTGCGCGAACCGGGCTTCTGACAGCTCATCACGCTCGTGCGGCTGATCACCCGCAATTCATGAATCTTCGCCAGGCTGGTCAAAATATCATCCTGAATGCCCTTGGCGAAGTAGGCGTTCTGTTGCTTGCCACTCAAGTTTTCGAAGGGCAGGACAGCGATGCTTTTTTCGGGCGCGAGCGGAGCTGGCGGTGCTACATTCGTTAGGATGGTTTTCGGTTCCGCGCTAACGATGATTTTCTGGAAGCGGGAATCGTTGCGCAGCGCGTCCCATTCCCAGCGCAGGCGAAGGTCGGATAAGGTGATGCTGGGCGGAAAATTCGGCCAATCAAGGGGACCGGGAGTGGAAAGCAAACTCTCAACCAGGTTGAGCGCCTGGCCGCGTTTATTCAGAAGGGCATAAACCAGAGCGAGATTGGCCTGGGCCCGGGCGGCGCGCAACGCATCGCGGCTGGCGGGCTCCATCTCGACGGCCCGAAGACTCTCCCGAAGGCTGTCTTCATTCCGTTGCATATAGGCATAGAGCAACCCCAGGCGAGCGTGACGGGAAGCATCGGTCGGGTCCTCGCGCACCCACTCTTCGAAACCGGGCGCGGCCAAGGCAAAGAAGCGGCGGGCCGATGCGCCATCGCCACTAGCCAGAGCGGTGCGACCGGCGAGGAATTCTTTCGCACCCTTTCCGCTCCGAGGAAAACCTGGCGCGGGAGAGTTAGCCAGAATCTTCTCCGCGCCCGCCCAATCCCGCTCCAGCATCGCCATATCCCAGCGTGCCTCCGTCACGATGCCATCGGGATCGATGCCCGCCGGGAGGGTTTGCAGAAGCTTTTCGCCAGCGGCCGGATTTTTATCCCGAAAGACAGCGATGTAAGCAAGGCTGATTGTGGCATCGGCCGAATCGGGCGCGATCTTGAGGCCGCGCTGAAAACACTCGGTCGCGCCCGCCCAATCCCGCACAAAGAGGTGGCTGTCGCCGGCCCGCAGGAAAACGTCGCGGTTACGAGGGTCGCGTTCTTGCGCCCGTTGCATGGTGGCGAGCGCCTCACGCCAGCGACCTTGCGCACTGTAGATTCCGCTGATGAAGTAGTAAAGATAGGGCTCGTTAGGCGCGGTCTCGGCGTCGAGCAAAAATTCTTTTAAGGCTGGTGCATAATCCCGGTCGCTCCAATACAAACAGAGCCCTCGAGCAAGGTGCGCCGCCCCGAGCCAGGGCGACAAGCGCAGCGCTTCCTCGGCCTCAGCGCGCGCCTTGATCTTCAGGGCAGGATCGGAAGACGACTGCCGGGCCAGATAACTGTTCATGAGGGAAAGCCGCGCGTGGGCCAGCGCGAACTTCGGGTCAAGCGCAAGCGCTTGCCCGTAAAGTCCCGCCGCCACGGTGATATCTTCGACCGATTGGTTGACCACTCCTTCACGGCCCAGCGCTTTCAGGTAAAGCGTATAGGCCTGCGGATTGTCGGTTGGCCTGGTCTCAAGCCGAGCCTCCTCTTACGGAGCGAGGTTCGCTTTGAGCGCGGTCGCAATTTCATGGGCGAGTTGGCCCTGGAGGCCAAGGGAATCCGCCAGCACATTGTCGTAATGATTCGCCCAGAGTTCATGATCCGTCCGGGTGTCGACCAGTTGGACGTTGATTACGACGCGGTCGCCCTCCCGGCGGACACTGCCTTCGAGCGCAGTCGCCACGCCCAACTCCTGGCCGATCTGGCGCATGTTGCGCGCTCTCGGTTTTTTATAAGCCATCACGCTCGTGCGGCTGATCACTTTTAATTCGTGAATCTGGGCCAGACTCGTCAGGATGTCGTCTTGCATACCGGCAGCGAAGTAGGCGTTGGCTTCGTCCTTGCTCAGATTTTCGAACGGCAGCACTGCGATCGACTTTGCCAGGGGCGGAACGATTTCGCCTCCTTCTTGCCTGAGCAAGTAGCTCGTTAGGCCAAGCGCGCTCGCGATCACAACCCCGAAGGCGAGCGTAGCGCGCCGCCGCCACCGCCGCGGTGAAAGCGCGGCCCGGCAGGATTCCATCTCGCCTAACAAAGTCCGGGCGGATTGCGGACGCCCACCCGGATCGGTCGCGAGAATGCGACGGAGCAGCCTGAGCAAAGGAGCCGGGACTTTGCGCGCCACCAGCTCTTCGACCGGGAGCGTGGCTTCCTCCCGGCTGCTTCGAATCTCTTCGATTGTCTTCCCGCGATAGGGGACTTCACCGCTGAGCGCATACCAGAGCGTTACCCCTAACGAGTAGATGTCGGAACGCGCGTCCGCCGCTTTGCCGGCGAATTGCTCCGGGCTGGCGAAGCTCGGCGTCCCGACGAAAGCGCCGTGGGTCAAATCCATTTCATCGGCTGCTTCCGCCGTGACCTTGGCCAGCCCAAAGTCGATCACCTTCACTTCCACTTCGGCCGTGCCGGTCTCGTTAGGCACGAGCATGATGTTGGCCGGCTTCAGGTCGCGATGGACGAGCCCGTGGTTGGCCGCGGCGACCAGAGCGCGAGCCACCTGGATGGCGACCTCCAGCGCCCTGCCCGGCGCCAGCGGACCTTCCCGTCGCACCCGCGCTTCAAGCGTTTCTCCCTCGACCAACTCCATCGCGTAATAGCAGCGATCGGCCGCGCCGAATTGAAAAACGCCCGCCACATTTGGATGCCGCAGCACGGCCGCGGCTCGTGCCTCGCGCAGGAAGCGCCCCCGCGCGGTCCGGGCGCCATCCGGCGCTGTCGGCATGTCAATTACCTTCAGCGCAACCTCGCGCCGCAAGACCTTGTCACGCGCGCGATAGGTCACGCCCATTGCCCCGCGGCCCAGCTCCCAGAATGTGCCGTCGGCGCGCCGCTCGACTTCGAAGTCACCCAAGACTAACGAACTGACGCGAAGCGTAGCGTCGTCGTCAGGCTCGTCCAAGCCGCCGCGCAAGAGACAGACGAGGCAGTCCGGCGTGCCTTGCAGCGGCGCGCCACAGATCGCGCAGGTGGTGGAGGAAACGGTGGATACAGGCATGGGGCGACGCTTCCTCCTTCATCGGCAGGTCAGGACCCGGAGGAGCTCGCGCAATTCATCCTCGACTTCGCTCTCCCGTTCCACCGTCGAGCGCACCTCGACCCGCAAAGCTTCGCGGTAACGCGCTCGCAGCCGAGTGACATCACTTCGCAAAGTGGAGGCGGGAGTGGCGAGCCGCGCAGCCAGTTCCGTATAGGTCGGGAGCGGATCAGCTCCGCCGGAGAGGAAAATTCTTAAGGTCGCGAAAAGCTCTCCTTTACCCTCGGCCATATAACTCCGCGGCCAGGCGCGCGAGCGCTCCGGCGACGAGCGTTTCCGCCCAGCTTCGCTCATACACCCGGTCTTCGTTAGGCGATTCTTCCGCCCCGCCATGGGTTTGAAAAAGAGATTCCGCCTTCTCAACCTACTCTTCGTTCAAAGGGAGGAAATCCAGGCCGCCACCGCGCTTGAGCGTTTGCGCGCGGTCGTGCGCATCGGCGAGGAGATTCTTCAACGAAGCGAGCAGAAAAGAGCGGAACTTTCCTTTCTGCCGGTCGACTCGGGCATAGAGCTTGTGCTCGATCAGGTAGGCGAAGAAACTCTGCGTCAGATCCTGCGCGTCATGGACGGCGTAACCCCGGCTGCGCACAAAAGTATAGAGGGGCGGCCAGTAGGTCTGGCAAAGTTGCGCGAGCGCGCTGCGGGCTGCTTCCGGTGCTGACTGACTTTCCCCGGCCGCGAGCACAACGCTCCAGTGAGTCGGGGCGAACGGCTCGCTCGCGCTGCGGATAGTCCCGGGCAAAGGCTGCACAGAACCCGGTGTATCAAGACTGCGGAAAAAGGCAAGTCGAGAGAAAGGATCGAATTCTTGCAGCGCCGCCTCCGCAATCCCTTTGGAAAAGGAAAGCGATCATCGCTTCCAAAAAAAGAAACAAGATCAACACCTAAACAATGGAGAAAATTATGAAACTAATCCTCAAAACCATGCTCGCGCTCTCAACCCTGGCGGTTGTCAGCGTCCTCGTTTCCCCGGCCAACGCCCAGAATTCGCCGGTAGTGATGCAAATTACCGGCGGCTCGACCGGCAAGTTCATCGCCACGCCGCATTCCCTCACCACCAGCGGCTATTCGGACTTCGCGGTCAATGTAAAGGTCAGGCAGGACGGCACTGCGTTCGGGCAGTTTGTGTGTGCCGTCGCGAACGCCGTGGTTATTTCCGGCCAGGTAACCAACGCGACCGTAAACGCGGATGGAAGCGTGACGGTTACGGGACTCGGCTATGGCTATTTCGCCGGCGTCGGAGGATTCGAGAACGACTCATTCTTTGCCACCTTCCGACCGGGCGGCCCGCATGTCGGCGGTTTTGATTTCGCCGACTCAGGTTTCCCGGCGGGATTTTACGATACTGAAGGTATCCTCTACGGCGCGATCAACATTACGCAATAACGGAAATCGCGGGGCCTTGCTGTCGCAAGTCCGGTGCGTGACTAATAAACTCCTGAATCTGACGGCGATCCGGTAACGGGTCGCCGTCAATGGCGTTGCGAGACGGCACCCGACGTCAAGAAAGCTGCGCAACTGGCGCGAGAGCAGCTTCTCGTATGGGGCGTGCATGCACCGGGTCTCGACGGATCGATAGGACGAGGAGCTGTCTCGTGCATCCTTGCGCTGCTCCTTCTATCTGTCGCCGCGCCCGCCCACGCGCGCACTCGTCGGCATCGAAAACCCAACCCGGTCGCAGTCGTTCTGCAGCCATTTCTCGTCGCGCGTTCCGTTGCGCGTGCGGTGGCTGAACCGGTCGTGCGGCAGACCTCGCGTGCGGCAGTTACTTTGGCGACTGCACCCATCCGGGTGGCTTATCGCAGTGTGCACGAGCGCGACGACGACGAAGTTTTTCAGGGCGAACCCGTCGCGGAGGAAGAACCAGCTGTCCTTCGCGCCGTTCCGTTCGATGAGGCCGCAGCCTCCGATCAATCGGTGCACGTCGCGTATCTGGCTCCCCGCCGGAAAAGACAGCATGCGCCCAGGAACCAGGAAGCATTCGAGGACGATGACGATTTCGCTCAGGGATTGCGGGAAGCGGCGACGAAGAACGGCGACCGGCCGACCGTCACCGGCAGCCGCGCACTTCTGCGCAATGGCATCGCCTACGCGCCGGAGCGCGCGCCGCAGAGCGTGAAGAACGCAATCTGGGCGGCGAATAATTTGCGCTGCAAACCCTATGTCTGGGGCGGCGGTCACAGTTCGTTCTCGGATGATGGCTACGATTGTTCGGGGACGGTCTCCTACGCTCTGCGTGGCGCCGGTGCGATTGCCGCACCGCTCGCCTCGGACGAACTCACACGCTACGGCGAACGCGGGCGCGGACGCTGGTTCACGATTTACGCGCGGCGCGGTCACACCTTTGCGGTCATCGTGGGGCTGCGGCTCGACACGACTGATTTTCAAAACGGCGGCAACACCGGCCCACGCTGGCATCTGGACATGCGCGACACGCGCGGCTACGTTGCCCGGCACCCGGCCGGAATGTAAGGAGACTGAAGATGGAGCACGAGACAAACGACGAAAGCGACGAGAGCACGGAGCAGGAAACGCCGAAGCAGACGGAGGAAACTCCGCAATTCAAGCTCCGCGATTTGCGACCGGAGAAAGATCCGATTGGCGCCGGGGGCAACCGCGCGGCGCAGCGCAGTGGCGGCGGCTTCCTTCGTTAGGCGAGACGGCGCACCGCGCTTTCGACGCCTCGTTCGTGCGCTTCACCAATTCCTGAAAGTGCGGGTCCGCCCGGATTTTGTCCCAGGCCGGATCGAGCCGCAGGAGGGCGGGCGTCACGGAGCGGCGGTAGAAAGCGGAAAGACAGCGCTCGAGCAACGGGACGGCACGGTCGGCGTCCCCCAGGATGGCATAGCTGACTGCGATCACTTCCTCCGATTCGGGTGCTCGCCAGAGATCGCGTCCGGTCGCCGAGCGCAGCGCGGCGGCCTGCCGTTCCACTTCCGTGTGATCGCCCAGAGCTGCCGAGGAGATGAGGATGGAATCGAAGAGGCGCAGATTAGTATCGCCGCCGTTCTGAATGGTCATCAGGGTCTTGCGAGCCTGCTCGAGCAAAGCCTGTCCTTCCGCCGAATGACCGGCCAGAATTTGCAAACTGCCCAGCCAGATGTGGTCCTCGGCGACGGATAAATCCGGGCGTTGGGGCGCGGCCTGGATGGTCCGTGACGCGAAGGCCAGCGCGGCGTCGAATTGTCTCCGATAAAGGAGGAAATTCACGTATTCACCGGCCATCTCATCGATGTGCTGCGGTTCCGCTTTGCGCAGGATTTGGTCGGCGGCGTCCAACTCGCCTTGCGCCAGATAGGTCTCGGCTTTGTCGCCCATGAACTGCATCTCAACCGGGAAATGGCAAAGGCGCGGTCGAACATCTCGCGCGCACTGGCAAAGTCGCGTTTCCCGCGATAACTGCGCCCGAGATTCGCCCAGATGTCCTGGTTGCGCGAGTCGGAGATGGTCGCGCGGCGCAGAAACTCGATCGACTCATCGAGCTTCCCCTGCCGCCGTTTGACCAGGCCGATGTAGAAGAGGGTGTTAGCGTCGTTAGGCAGACCCTTGCGCGCTTCCTGCAGCTCGGCCAGCGCGCGATCGTAATCCTGCAGGCAGATGTACTAGAAATAGCCGAGGGCGGCGCGCGCTTCGCTCAGCTCCGGCTGCAAACGCACCGCCGTCTCGGCCGCATGGCGCACTCGCGCCTGGCAAGCCGGGGTATGTTCCAACGCGAAGTAAATCTGGGCCTCCGCGATGGCGATCTGGGCCCAGGCCTGGGCGTAGTCGGGATCGAGCGCGACGG
Organism: Chthoniobacterales bacterium; assembly: GCA_039923575.1. Taxonomy (GTDB): domain Bacteria; phylum Verrucomicrobiota; class Verrucomicrobiia; order Chthoniobacterales; family UBA10450; genus Palsa-1392. Next base: position 801 of record JBDTCM010000266.1, on the reverse strand, counting down.
CGTGCTGGAGAAAGTCGCGGCCCTTGATCACATCTTCCAAAGGCTGGCGCCGGATGAGCGCGATCCCGCGGAGATAAGCGTCGTAAGCTTCCGGATTCTTCGTCGGGACAGCGGCGAGCTGCTTTTTCTCACCGCCGGTTAGTTGCGCTTCCAGCGACGAAGCGATGCGCTGCGCGACTTCGGTTTCGACCGCGAAAATGTCGGTCAACTTCCGGTCGTAGGTGTCGGCCCAGAGATGGTTATCTCCGTCGGCTCTAATCAACTGCACGCGCCTTTTCATTCTCGCCCAGCGCGATGTGCACGATCGCGAAACTATATTTGCTGACGTAGCGCGTTTGCGCCGCCTCCTCGAGTTGTTGGAGCAGTCGGCGTGCTTCCTCCGGATGACCGAGGTAAGCCTGCGCCTGCGCGACGAGCGCGATCAGATTCGGATCGTCGTTGAGCGCGACGGCTTGTTTGAATTCCGCGAGCGCGCCCGGGAGATCGCCCGTCAGCTGCAGCCCGACCCCGAGGCCGGAGCGGGCGTAGTAAAAGCGTGGATCCATCTCCAGGGTCTTGCGGAATTGCGCGATCGCTTCGTCCCAGCGCCGGGCGGCGCCGTAGTCCTGCGCGAGATCGGCGTTAATAATGAGCGAGAGCGGGTCGAGCTCGACCGCGCGCTTTCCCTCCGCGATCGAACGATCGAATTGTCCGGTCATCGAGAGCACGGAATTGCCGAACCAATGGTGGGCGGTGGCGTAGTTTGGATTGAGCGCGATCGCGCGCTCGAATTCCCTGATCGAGGCGGGGAAATTGAATTCG
>JBDTCM010000265.1:0-4367 GCA_039923575.1 Chthoniobacterales bacterium | reverse complement strand
GGGGCGACGGGCTCGGGTCACTCGTGCTGCCTGGTGGAGTGTGAGTCAGGAGCAGGCCCGTGCTGTCATAGGAATAATTCTCGGTGCCGCCTGTCCCCGCTACCCCCGTGTTACTCGGCATGGTGTGCGTTAGCACCTCGTTGAAGCCATTGTAGGTAAATTTCTCGATACCGCCATCCAGATAATCGATTTCCGACGTGGTCATGTTAGCATTATAATGGTAGTAGGTGGAGTGGTTGAGTTCGTCGGTCACGTGCTCCAGATGATAGCCCGTGGTCGGGTCCATGAAGAAGTATTGAATGGTCGAGGCGTCGCCGGGGTGGGTGATCTTGCTGATCGCCCCGGTCAAGGCGAGGCGGACGAAGGAAGTTGTCCGGCTCGGCACCATTGAATCAGTCACGGAATTAACATAAGCATTGGCGTCGTAACCGAGGGTCGTCGTATGGGCGGCGAAATCGGTGAAGGTCTTCAGAAGATAGGGCAGATTGCTTCCGCCAGAGGGCGTGGCACCATACGTCCACGTGCGGGAGGCGCCAGAGGCATCGTTTCGTGTTTCCGTTCGCGTCGTTCCGTTGACGGTTAGGGTCACGACCGGAGTGCCGTTGGCGTTTTGTTCCTGCGAGAGTTCGCCGTAGGACAAGGGGTTTGTTCTGACGAAGGCGTAGCCAATGTTTTTCATGGGTCCGGGGTAACGGACATCCTTGCAGGTGCTGATCAACGGGGTCCCGGAAGCCGACAGATTCGAGGTTTGGTAAGTATAGTAGGCAATCGGCGCCGGTGAGCCGATGTAGGTCGCTCGCGTGAGGACGACGTAGGGGACTCCGCCAAAGGTTTGGGTGGCATACGTGTAGGTGACCCACTGGGACAAGTGCCCGGCCGCGGTATAGGCGTCCACCTCGGAAATGTAACCGTTGGTTCCGTACGAAATTATCAAATAGCGCCCGGCGGGCTCGGTGACCTGAATCAGGCGACTGGAGGTATCGTAGGTGAGGGTCGTGACGAGCCCGTTGGGATCGATCACCTGATCGGGCGGGTCAACTGTGAAGGACCAGCTTGGATCCTGCGGGTAATAGGTCGCCCTTTGATAGAAGCGCACCTGGCCGCCGCCCGCCATCAGAAGATAGACGTAGCCAGTGCCGGACCCTCCCCCCATCCGATCGCCCACCCCGAGGGGGCTGACATTGCTCGGGGTGACGTGATTAAAGCGCACGACCCGGCCATCGGGAAAAGTGACGGTGTAGACGTCTGGATAAGCGCTCAGGTAACCGTCCGCGCTACAGCGCCATTGATAGGAATGGGACCAGCCGCCACCGGCGCCCAGATTATCCGTTCCGAGGCGCCGGCCGTTCATCGTCCGCGACCATTGCAATGGATAGGCGCCGACGGCGCCAGCCACCCGTGATGTCCGGAATATTTCTGAAGGCATTCGACGTGTAGGGCGAGTATCCGCATCCGGTCGTACTGGTGGCGCCAAACATGCCGGTTACGCCCGTCGGGTTATCATTGCCTTGACCGAAAGCCGGCAAGGTCGGGCAAAAACAAAGGACAAATAAGGCGATCGGGGCGCAAAGGCCCCTCCCACATTGTGGCAAAGAGAGTGAGGTTTTCATTCTGGTGAGGACTTTCCTAGTAAGAGCCCGGGAGCTGGGCGGGATTGTTTTCCGGGTGCGCGGAGTCGATCACCCAAAAGTGGAGGACGTTCATGTCGTCGGGCTGATGCACCGTGACGCGGCAGGCGCCGACCGAGTCGCCGGCCTGGAATTGAAAGATCACCGTCCCGTCCGCGCCGACAAACAAGCCTTCTTCCGGGACCGTGAGCGTGCCTCCGTCGAGGGGCTCGGCGATGATCACCTGTTCGGCCAACTCGACTGGGAATTGGACGGTGACAGTGACCGCCTGCTGCGGGTCCAACCCATACTGCTCAAAATCCGGGTCGTGTTTGACGGGCTGAAAGATGTTCTCGTTGCCGTAATCGACCGTTGCCGACAAACGCCCGCGAGACGATCGGCGGCGGGCCGCCGTTGTCCTGAGCGCGAACAGGCTGCGATAAGATGAGGAGACCGGCCGCCGCGGCGACCCCGAAGATTCCAAGAGGAACGGTTTTCATATTTTTACGCCTAACTAACTTCTGCGCGACGGAATGCGACGGCGCGCCTGGCCGTGGCAGGAGGATTTCGACGACGCGGCGCAGAAGTTGCGCGTCGCCGTGCTGCTGAAGAAAGCCCTTGGGTGATGAGGGTTCACTTTTTTGTGCGGTGGTTCTGCGAGAAAATTGACTTTTGATTTCCAGGTCAATACTTTTCGTAAACTTTTTTTGAAGCCCCAAGACGCCGGGGTGCGGCGTCATTCACGCGAGTTCTCTGGTTGCGATCTCGCGTCGCGCAACGGCGCAGCCGGCCCGCGCTGCTTCGCGGCAGACCTTGCCTATGCCTAAGCGTCACGCCGCCCCGAGCGGGATGGAAGAGCTGGCGAAAGTTTAAACTCGCGGAGCGGCTACCGTTGTTTGCGCGCTTTCCGCGGCGCAGCACGGAACGCGGCCTCGAAGTCCGAATCGTTGGGAAGCAGCTTGGCGTAGTGGTTCTGAACGATACGAACGTCGTCTCCGAGCCAGGTTGCGATTTTGTATATGCTCACGCCCTTCGGCGCCGACTGGGCGAGCGACCTGCATTGGCCACACCGGGAGCAATCTGCCAGTAGCCGGCGGCCTCCGTCGGTTTCACCAGTTGGCGGTAGTGCTTGAAAATTACATTCGGAGAGTTCCCCATTTGCAACGCCAAGGCCGCGGCGTCCTTAAAATGCGCAAGGTGGTAGGACCCGAACGAGTGCCGAGATGCGTTTTGAGGCCAATCCTTTAATAAGCCTGCGCGATCGCGGTCCTCTTCCAAAAATTTGCGCAGGTTCTGTGGACAGACGGGTCCCGCGGGTCGTCCATGCGGCTGCAACCAAGCAGCAAGATTGGGCAGAATCGACGCGGGTCGACGCGCCGCTGTCTTACTATGGCGCGCCTTCACTTCAATCGTCCTCTCATTTAAGTCGATCTGAGCCCAGTCAAGGCGTTCGATCTCAGCTCGCCGCAAGCCAGAAAACAGACCGATTGTCCAGAACGGAATCATCTCTGGCACCGCAGAAGCGAGAAGTCGCTTCACTTGCTCGATAGTCAAAACGCGGATGTCTCCGTCGATTTCCCGCGCCTTCGTGCTCAGGATGACGGGATTGTCGGAACAATAGCGGCGGCTGGCGCCAAACGAAAAAAGCGTTCTCAGGTCTCGGCGGAAAGTGTTCCGTGTTACTGGCGCGACTCCAAGCCTCGAAAGCCAATCGTCGATCTCGGCGGTGGTAATTTCTGCCAGATTGCGACCCGGAACATCGCGGCCGAATCTTCCGAGCCGCAGTCGGAGATCGTTGCAATAGCGGACGCTCGCCCCACTCAACCGGCGATTCTCAATCAACTCGGTTATCGCCGTCGGAACCGGCACCGATCGCGCCGTCGCTTCCAAATGCTTGAGAAAGAACTCGATTGCATCTTGCAGCGTTTTTCCATACGGCAAAAGTTCATCATGACCGCGCTGCGCCATTACGCGAAGGGCAGAGGAAAAAGTCACTCCCTCCCTACCCTGATTCAGCAACTCTGCCTCTTTGAGGCTCACATACGTCTGCGCCTCGCCTCTTGTGACAAAGAATTTCCTTTCCCAGCGGTCAGAAATTTTTGATCGGACCACAAATTTTAGCCGCGGATGCTTGTATGGTTTGATCCGATAGTTTGATTTCGCCATTCCCCATTGTAGCAACCATTGCTATTATTGGCTAGGATTAATGTGTTTTGGTGCGGTTCCCTGCGGCAGGCTGCGCGCAAGAGATTCACGAAATCTCATAGGTGAATCGTGTTTTACGAGGGGTGGGTTGGCTGGGACTTGAACCCAGAACCAACGCCTTAAAAGGGCGCTGCTCTACCATTGAGCTACCAACCCGGATCGCTGCGATTCTTAGCAGGGACGCTGCTCACAGGCAACCAACCTCGAAAACTTTCCGCGCTGCTCTACCATTGCGACCAACCCCGGAGATCGCAATTCTTAGCTGGCCGGCCGCTCGATCGCAACTAACCACGAAAACTTTCGGCACTGCCCTCCGTTTGCGCGACCAGCGAGTTGCTCCAATATCGGCGTCGCCTTTTTCAATGAACGCGGCACCGATCCGTGGACATGGGAGGAAGTGCGGCAGCGCCTGCGCACAAATCCGTTCCCCGGGCGGTTCGCCACGCCGCCGTGGTTCGCCCTCACCTTGCCTCGGCGTTCCATGCGGCGACTTTGGCCCGCGTTTCGGCTAGCAACGCGTCCAGCGCAGCGCGATCATGCACTTCGCCGCGGAGA
>JBDTCM010000264.1:0-3473 GCA_039923575.1 Chthoniobacterales bacterium | reverse complement strand
ACTGGGCGCCTCTCCTCGCCACCATCTCGCATTGCGTCGCGCCGAACGTGCAAATCACGGCTCTCGAGGGAAATATCACCCCGGCCGATAATTCGGTCTCGGTCGCGCTCGAAGGCGTCGCCGCTGCTCGCGAACCGCGCGCCGCCGCCGAGGATCTCCGCCAGCTCCTGATCGAGCAGCTGGAGAAAAACTACAGCAACGTCAAGGTGACCTTCAAAAACCTCGAAGATCTCGACACCCTCGTAAACCTGAGCAACGTGCCGACCGCCAGCGCCCGCTTCGTTCTGGGCGTCACCTTCGATCCGAAGCCAGCCGTTCCGAGCAAACCGGGCGAGCCCGCCGGCAGGGAAACCACGAAATCGAAATGATGATGCCGAAAAAATTCACCAAGGATCAGATCCAAAAGATCGTCCTCAGCACCATCGGCTTCATCGGCCTGATCTATTGTTATTTTAATTTCTTCCTCGGGCCGCTCAACCGCAGCCGCGAGTCGATGAGCAAGACGATCGCGGAAGTGCAGGGCAAGACGGCTTCCTCGAAAAACGAGATGAAGAAGACCGACAATCTCGAAGCCCAGGCCAGGGAAGCGACCGGCCGCTACGAGGCTTTCAAGCGCACCACCGCCGACGGCGCGCCCATCGCCTGGTTTCCGCCCAAGATGAAAACATTTTTCGGCAGCCACAACATCGACAAGGCCGCGGTCCGGCTGGAATCGAGCGGAGATTTCCCTCAGCCGGAGCTGGCCAGCTGGCTGCGCGATTCCTGGGTGATCGACCTGCCGCAGAGTGAGTACGACGTCCTCGGCAAAGCGATCGCTCAACTGGAAAACACGGAAGCGTTGCTTTCCGTGCAAAAAGTTTCGATCCGCGCCATCCCGGACCAGCCGCAGTACCAACAAGTCGCACTCTCCGTCCAGACGGTGCTCCTAAAGAAATGAAATCACTGCTCCTCGCTTTCTGCCTCACCGGCCTGCTCCTGACCGCCGCTCGCGCCGAAGAAAAGGTGACGACGATTGAGTTGAAGCAGAAGTCGGCCTTCGACTCCGCGCCTAACGATCGTGATCCCTTTTGGCCGATCGGCTGGAAAAAACCCGGACCAAAAATCGCAACCACCGGCGTTGGCCCGGACCTGACAGCCAGCTCCTTTTCCCTGACCTCCGTGACGATGGGATTAGGGCAGCGGTTCGCGATCCTGAATGGAAAAGTCATGCAGGAAGGTCAAAAATTCGGTCTTCAGTTTGGCAGCCAGGTTTACCAGGTCACCCTGCAATCGATCGAAGACGGACAGGTCACCCTCGATTATCAGGGGGCCGAGATTGTGGTGCCGCTGCGGCGCAAGTAATGTAGACGCTTCGCTCTGCGAAGCGCGGGGGCAAACGGAGAATGGAGGGCAACGCTCCGACGTTGCCGAGGTTAAGAAACGCGGCGATGACAGCACCGAAAAGCCTTCGCGTGTCCGCATCGCCCTCCAAAGGACGCGTCATCAAGACCTGCGTTCTTGAGCCCCAGCGCCCGTATCCCTCATAATGCGCGAATGAACCATTCCGTTAGTCCGGCGCCGGCGACTGGTCTCTGGAAAATCATCGGCGCCGCCTCGGCCGGCACGCTCATCGAGTGGTACGACTTCTTCCTCTTCGGCAGCCTGGCCACGATCATCTCGAGGCACTTCTTCCCGCCCGGCCACCCCACCGCGGCCTTTCTCTCGACCCTCGCGATCTTCGCCACCGGCTTCATCGTGCGCCCGTTTGGCGCGCTCGTCTTCGGGCGCATGGGCGATCTGGTGGGGCGCAAATACACCTTTCTTCTCACGCTGCTGCTGATGGGCGGCTCCACCTTCGCCATCGGCCTGCTCCCGGGTTACGCAACCATCGGCGTTCTTGCGCCCGTCCTCCTCGTGCTCCTGCGCCTGCTCCAAGGCCTCTCCGTCGGAGGTGAATTCGGCGGCGCGGCGACCTACGTGGCCGAATATTCACCCGACGCGCACCGCGGTTTCTACACTGGCTGGCTGCAGACGACGGCCACGCTCGGCCTGCTCATGTCGCTCGGCCTCATCCTCGCCACGGAGCGCCGACTCGGCGCGATCGAGTTTGCGGCCTGGGGTTGGCGCGTGCCGTTCCTGCTCTCGATTGTGCTCGTCGTCCTCTCCTACTACATCCGCGCGCGCATGGCCGAGTCGCCGCTCTTCGCGCAGGCGAAAGCCGCCGGCAAACTCTCGGCCAGTCCGCTGCGCGAAAGTTTTCTCAACAAAACCAACCTGCGTCTCGGGCTGCTCGCGCTTTTTGGCGCGGTCGCCGGCCACGGCGTCGTCTGGTACACCGGCCAGTTCTACGCTCTCTTCTTCCTCCTGAAGGTAGCGCGCGTGGAGTTCGCCACGGCCAACCAAATTCTCGCCTGGTCCCTCGTGCTGACGACGCCCTTCTACGTAATCTTCGGCGCCCTCTCCGATCGCGTCGGCCGCAAGCCCGTCATCCTCGCCGGTTGCGCGTTGGCGGCGATTTTCTTCGTCCCGGTCTACCACGACCTCCTGCATTTTTCCGCCCCGCTCAACTTCCCGATGCTCGTCGCGCTCGTCTCGTTTCAGATGTTGTTCGGGACGATGACCTACGGGCCGCTGGCGGCGTTTCTGGTCGAACTCTTCCCGACCCGCATCCGCTACACCGCGATGTCGCTCCCGTATCATCTCGGCATCGGCGTGCTCGGCGGGCTGACGCCGCTCATCGCCTCGGCGCTCGTCGCGCAGACGGGCAACAATTACATGGGCCTCGCCTACCCGATCATCATCGCGATAGTGACCGTCATCATCGGCGCGGCCTTCATTCGCGAAAAGCGCGGCCTGCGGCTCGACGCCCTGTAGACGCTTCGCTCTGCGAAGCGCGGGTATGGGCGTCGTTAGGGCGTTCAGGTCACCGCTCGCGCCTCCCAGAGGGAGGCGTCTACATGCGCTTAATAGAACGCGCGATAACTCCGCGCGTTCGCCTCCAGCTTTCGGCGCAGATTCTTTTGCGGGTCGCTCGCCTTGCCTTTCCGCCTAACGAGTGCCAGGCAAAGCCGCACCATCCCGACAAAATCGTCGATCGCGACATACTCCGCGGCGATCGTTCCCGCCGGCGTGATGTTGTGATAATTGCCGAGCGCGAGACTGGCCGCGGCACAAGTGTATCCGTAAAGCTGATAAGCGGTCGCTTCGCAGGTCCCGCCATCGAGCAGGCAGCGTTGCACCGGAATTTTTTCTTCCTGCGCGGCGCACAACAAGCGCGCCGTGGCCGGGCCGTCGAAGCTGGTAACCTTGTCCCCCACCCGCACAATCGGACCTTTGCCAATCTCCGCCGTGCCGCGCGGGGTGCTGGTTTCGAGCGAAAGAATCGTCAGGCTGCGCGGCAGAAGATTCGATTGCGCGAGTTTGATTGCACCGACAAAGCCGACTTCCTCCGCCCGCGTGAAGAGGCCCATGCAGTGTGCCTGAGCGCCCATTTC
>JBDTCM010000263.1:0-5335 GCA_039923575.1 Chthoniobacterales bacterium | reverse complement strand
GTCCCGCCCAGCTCCCGGTGGCGCGCCTTATCCGCGCGATAGAAACGCTCAAAGATTCGTGGCAAATCGCGCGCCGGGATTCCCGGGCCATGATCAGCAACGCTCAAGGTGAGCTGGTCGCCCTCCTGTTCTGCGCGCACCGTGATACTCCCGCCAGCGGGAGAATATTTTACCGCGTTATCGAGCAGATTGTAGATGACATCCTGCAACCGGGCTTCATCCACTTGCAACGGCGAAAGATCATCGGGCACGTCGAGCTCTGTCTGCAGGTTCTTGGCCGCAAATTTTTTCTCCCAATCGCGCATGATCCCGCGCAGGAAAGTCGCGGGTCGCACGGTCGTGAGGTCCAGAACCACGCCCGGGCCCTCGAGGCGAGCCAGGCTCAGCACGTCTTCGACCAGGAGATTGAGGCGGTTGGAATGCCGCTCCATGATTCCAAAAATGCGGAGCAATTCCGCGGGCGGCTGTTTCGGGTCCTCCAGCAAGGTCTCGAGGTAACCGCGCAGGATGGAGAGCGGGGTGCGCAGCTCGTGCGAAACATTGGCCACGAAATCGCGCCGCATCGTTTCCGTCCGTCGCAGCTCGGTGATGTCGCGGAACAGGATGACCGCGCCGCTGACGTCGCCGGGCGCGTCCTTGATCGGTTCCGCCACCACTTCGAGATGGCGCTCCGTTTCCGCCGGACGCTGGAGCGTGACCGTGCCGCGCTGTCGTTCGCCGCGGGAAAGCGCTTCGCCTAACAATCGTTCGACGGCCGCATCGCGCACCGTTTCGAGGAGCGTGCCGTCGGTTATCTGCGCGCGAATCCCAAACATTTCCCGGAAAGCGCCATTCATCAGCCGGATCTGCCGCCGGTTGTCCGCTACGACGAGCCCATCGGCCAGTGCCCCAACGATTGCCTGCACGCCGAATTCACCTTCCTGCACCCGGGCGCGCAAGGCGCCCTCGCGCAAGGCGAGTTGCTCGAGGGCGAGCGCGATGCCGCGCAGGGAGCTGCTCCCGCCGATCAGAAAAGTGCGCGGCAGGCGCGCTTCGTTCAGTTCGCTGACCATCCGCTCCAGCTCGCGCCCCGGCAGAATCCAATTTTGCCGCACCCACCACCAACCATAGGCAAGGGCCGCGAGCGCGAGCGCAAAAGCTAGCCAGCCCATGCTTAATTATTCGCGCAGGCGGTAACCGAAACCGCGCACCGTCTCGATCGCGCTGGCGGCCTTGCCCAGTTTCTCGCGCAACCGGCGCACGTGGGTGTCGACGGTCCGCGTGTCGATCGCACTCTCGTAGCCCCAGACTTCGTTGAGCAGCCGGTCGCGCGCCTGCACCCGGCCAGGACGTTTCATCAGCATGCTAAGGAGTTTGAACTCAACCGCGGTCAGGATGATCGGCTTTCCGCCGACCAGGACCCGGTGGCGCGCCGCATCGATCGTGATCGCGCCCCGCGTTAGTTTTTCTTCCGCCAGGTCGCCCGGGCCGCGCCGCAAAATGGCTTTGATGCGCAGGAGCATTTCGCGCGGACTGAAAGGCTTGGTCACGTAATCATCCGCGCCAAATTCGAGGCCGACGATGCGATCGACTTCTTCGGCTTTCGCGGTCAGCATGATGATCGGGATGTGCGAGGTAAGAGAATCGGTCTTGAGCACCTTGCAAACCTCGAGCCCGGGCATGCGTGGCAACATGAGATCGAGCACGATCAAGGCGGGCGCTTCGGCGCGCGCTTTTTTCAATCCCTCCGCGCCGTCCTGAGCGGTGATGACGGTAAAGCCGCCGGCCTTGCGGAGCTGAAGCGTGAGCAGATCCACGACATCGGGTTCGTCTTCCACGATCAGGATCTTCTTGTTAGGCGAAAGGCTCATCGCTGGACGAAAGAATAAGCCCGGCGCTCAATCGCGCGCCAGCCTGACGTTGCTGTAGCGGCCGGTGCTCGTGACTTCATCTCCGAACCAGTCGGGCGGCTGAAACGATCGAGCGGTCCGGGCGTCCGGAAACTCCACCTCCGCCACCATCAGCCCCTCATTCGATCCACGGTAGATGTCGATCTCGATCGTGAGTTTCTTCGAGGGAACGTCGTAGCGCGTTTTCGTGAGGCGGGAACCGGCGGTGGCTGGCCAGAGGATGCCAAATTGCGCGGCGCTGAGACGAATTTCGCGTTCTTCCCGGCCGCTGGCCGGACCGCGCTTGAAAGTGAGCGTGCAGACCCGGCCTTTGCGCCGCAGCCGCACATGCGATTCGCGATCGGCGATGAGGTAACCCTGCGCGATCTCCCGGTGCGGATAACGCTCGATGCCCCGGGGCAGTGTTCGAAGCAGAAACTTCCGCTCGATTTCAAAGTGAGAATTTTTCATCGCAGCGGAGTACCAGGGAGGGGACTCGAACCCCTAAGGATTGCTCCACCAGATCCTAAGTCTGGCGCGTCTGCCAATTTCGCCACCCTGGCCTTGGAAAATTTTACGCGGGAAACAAGCGCAACAAAAACGTTTTGTGGCGCGAGCGCGAGAGAAATCCTCCGCTCCATGGAGGGGGCTAGGTCACGCCGTGCGTCTCACTCCAGCGCGCGGCGAAGGCGACGAGCTCGGCGGCACTGGTGACGCGCAGCTTTTCTCGAATGTGGGCCCGATGCACTTCGATCGTCTTCGGACTCAGGTGCAGCGCCGCGCCGATTGCCTTCATCGTCTTGCCCTGGCCGATGAGCTGAAACACTTCCAGCTCGCGGTCGCTCAATCCCTCCAGCGCTGGACGCATCGTTTTGCGGCCGGAGAATGTCTCGAGCACCCGGCTCGTCACCTTTTCGCTCACGGCAATTTCCCCGCGCAGGACGCGGCGCATGGCCTCGATCAGTTTGTCGCCGCCCTCCTGCTTGCGAATGTAACCGCGCCCTCCGGCGCGCAGGACGCGCTCGGCATAAAGCGATTCGTCGTGCATCGACATGGCCAGGATGAGGAGGTCGGGGCGCAAGGCGCGGGCATCCTTGATGAATTCGACCCCGTTCTTGCCCGGCAAAGTGATGTCGACCAAAACGAGATCAGGTTTGAGTTTGCGAACCTTTTCCAAGCCTTCGTTGGCGGTCGAGGCGCTGCAGAAGACACAAAGGTCTTCGGCCTGTTCGATGATCTGCGCGACGCCTTCGCGCACCATGGCGTGATCATCAATGATCAGGACGCGGCTCTTGTGAGCCTTCGGCGCGCGTTTTGCTTTTTTCTTCATTCGTTAGGGCGAGAAGCTGCAAACAATGGTCGTGCCGCGTCCGGGCTTGGATTCGATCTGGAGATCGGCGCCGATCATGCTCGCACGATAAGCCATCGTGCGCAGGCCCATCCCTTGCGTCTGGCGCTGCTTGGGGACGAATCCGGCGCCGTTGTCCTGGATGATGAGCGCGGTCCGCGCGCCCTTGCGTTCGAGAGCAATGCGCAAGCGCGACGGGCGGCCATGTTTGAGCGCATTGTTCATCGCTTCCTGCGTGATGCGATAGAGATGGGTTGCGATCATGCCGTTGTCGATCGCGACTTTGCCTTTGCTCTGGAAGGTGCAATCGATGCCAAAGAGCTGGCGCACGCCCTCGGTCAGTTCCTGCAGCGCGGAGAGGAGTCCATTTGATTCGAGGGCGACGGGCGAGAGTCCGCGCGCCAGCATCCGGGCGCGGTCGATCGCTTCGCTCAGACGCGCGGCGATTTTCTGCACGCTCGCCAGGACTTTTTTGTCGCGCGCCGTGCCTAACGAACTCTTCAAGGCATCGCAGGAGAAACGAATCCCGGCCAGCCGTTGGCAAAGATCGTCGTGCAGATCGTTCCCGATGCGGCGCTGTTCGTGATCGCTGATCTCGAGAATTTCGCGCTCGAGGCGTTTGCGCTCGGTGATGTCGCGCACCAATCCGGTAAAAATGCGGCGCTGGCCGACGGTGGCAGCGCTGACCGCCAGATCCATCGGAAAATCCGTGCCGTTCTTGCGGCGGCCTCTCACTTCGCGCCCGATCCCGATGATTCGTCGCTCGCCGGTCTTGCGGTAATGATCGAGGTAACCGTCGTGCTCCGAGCGATACGGGTCCGGCATGAGCATGGAAACATTCCGGCCGACGGCTTCCTCGGCCGAATATCCAAAGATGCGCTCAGCCGCGGGGTTTAACGTCTCGATGATTCCGCGCTCGTCGATCGTGATCACGCCATCGACCGCGGTCTCGAGGATGCCGCGCAAGCGAGCCGCGGTGTCGCGCAGTTCGCCCTCAAATTGCAGGCGGGAGATGGCGGCGGCGAGAACGTTGCCGATTGCTTCCAGAAAATGGACATCCTCGGAACTGAAAATGCGTTGCTTCCTGGAATCGGCCCCGAGTACCCCGAAGGCGCCGGACCGCCCGGGAACGACGACGACGATACTGCTCGTGACGCCGTGTGCGCGCATGAACTGCGGCAGACGCAAACGCAGGTCGCGCCGCGCATCGGCGATGATGATCGGCTGATTGAGCTGCAACGCGCGGCCGGTCGGAGTGCGTTCGTTAACATCGATGCGCGCTTTGCCGACTTCGCCCGGCCGCCAACCCGCGCCCGCGCGGAGCAGCATCGACTTGCGGTCGGCGGAACACTCGAAGATGGCGCTGAAATCGACGCTCATGTTTTCGCGCAGGATGTGGGCGGCATCGTCGCAGACCGTCTGAATATTTGTCGCCTGCAGCGCATCGAGGCTGAAACGCGCGGTAACGGCCTGTTCGCGCGCCCGCCGTTTCAATTGCCCAGAGTGTCGGCCGATCTGCGTTCCTTCATCCGATTCCATGGGCGCTTTGCCGCGCATTGTTTTTTTGGATCGCTTTTGAGCCGGCTTTTTCATCTCTCGCCCGACAAATCGGATGCTGGGAGGCCGCTCAAAATGTCCCATTAGTCGCGCAGATACCAGGCAATCTCGCTCCGAATCGTTGCCGCCATGGCCGGGCAAGAAATGCTGAGCAAGTCGCAATCGATGCACAGACAGCGTTGTTCAAACCGTTCAGTTTGATGCATTCCAGAGATGCAAGCGCGGGAAAAGAACATTCGACGGGCTCGGCTGCAAAACATCCTTGTCCCGGTGGATTTTTCATCCGCGGCCAGGGAGGCCGTTCGTTATGCGTCGGATCTTGCGAGACAACATCGATCGAAGATTGTCCTGTTGCACGTCGTGACATCTTCGGAACCGGACGACGCTTCGGCCGCGGCGAAACGAAACCTGGCGCGACTTTGCAAAAGCGCAGGGGTGCCGCCGCAGCGCTGCGTCTTGCTGGTGCGCGCCGGCGTTCCTTTTTCCGAGATCACTCAGAGCGCCGATGAAAGCGGCGTCGATCTTATCGTGGTCGGGCGTCGCGATGCGGTATCGGCGGCCA
>JBDTCM010000262.1:0-8000 GCA_039923575.1 Chthoniobacterales bacterium | reverse complement strand
AGCTGCCGGCGGGACTGGGTCTAAATCAGGAGACAGGCGTTATCTCAGGCACTCCTCAAATTGTTCTCGGTTTGCAGCCTATGCGCACCTCGCCGGCGGGATTATCTCGAACGTGCAGGGCTTTGCCTGCAATTCGAGCGGTTGCGGTGTGCAAAGTCTTTTTTTCCTGAAGCCGACCGGAGCGGCCAATATCTCCACGCGTCTCAGCGTTGGCACGGGCGAAAACGTGCTCATCGGCGGTTTCATTACCCGGGGAGATCCGCTCTCGACGCCGATGCGATTGATCGTGCGTGGGATTGGAACCTCGCTGCTACTTGGCAACGTCCTGGCGGATCCCTACCTTGAACTGCACAGTGGTTCCTCCACGATCGCCGCGAACGATAACTGGAAGGATAACCTGGCCGGGGGAAGCCAGGAGTTGGCGATCGAGAATGCGACCTACCCGGCGGGACAGCTTGCCCCGGTGTCACCGCTCGAGTCCGCTATCCTCGCTGTCTTGAATCCGGGCGCTTATACCGCCGTCCTGCACGGGACCAACAATGGAACGGGGCTTGGTCTGGTTGAAGTCTATAAGCTGGGGGCGGCAAGCTTGGACAACCTACCGTCGGCAATTTTGGCCAACATCTCGACGCGCGGCAATGTGCAGACGGGCGACAATGTCATGATAGGTGGCTTCGTCAATCAGGGCGCCGTCCCGATCAAGGTATTGATCCGTGGGATAGGTCCTTCGCTCACGAGCCAGGGTATAAGTGGGGTGCTGGCCAATCCAGTCCTGGAGTTGCACAATCCGGACGGCAGTATCGTGACTAACGACAACTGGCAGACGACCCAGGAAGCGGAGATCACCGCCACCACCCTTGCGCCGACCAACCCTCTCGAGTCGGCCATCCTGATCACATTGCCGGTGGGCGATAGCGCTTACACGGCGATCGTGAGCGGAGTCAACGGCACGACCGGTGTCGGATTGGTCGAAGCCTATTTTGGCAACCCATGCCTCGTCGACTCCTGCCCGTGAGCCTGTAGACGCTTCGCTCTGCGAAGCGCGGGCCTGCACGTCGCTCGCTCCCAACACTCGCGCCTCCCAGAGGGAGGCGTCTACAACCTCTCTGGCACCGTCCGTTCCTCCGCCAACTGCACTTCGCGAAAAAGTCGCAGCGAATGATTCGCGATGCTTTCCTCAAACAAATCGCGATTGATCGCCTGCGCCGCCGCCGCGCCCTGGCCGGCCGCGATGATCATCTGACAATTGGCCGGCGTGACACAGCCGGCCGAGTAGAGCCGCGTCACATTCGTGCGCATGCATTGATCCACCTCGATCTGCCCGTCGCGGTCGAGCCGCGCGCCTAACGACTCCGCCAGTCGGGTGTGAAAAATGTCGCCTCGGGTGGTGAAGATGTAGTCGATCCGCACTTTCGTCCCGCCCTTGAGGCGCAAGCCGCGCACCTGGTTCTTGCGATGATCGACGCCGGTAATTTTCTCTCGGTGCACCGGGATCTCATATTCCTTTAGGAGCGCAGCGTGCCTGCGGCTCCAGCGTGGCCGCTCCGCGTTCGTCGCCACCACCACGCAGGGCGAATAATGCAGCATCCCGAGCGCGTACTCGACCGCTTCGTTATTCGCGCCGCAGGTCGCGATCCGTTTCCCGCGCACCCGGTAGCCGTCGCAATCCTTGCAGAAAAACATGCTGTGCCCGAGGCACTCCTTCACTCCGGGAATCTTCGGCGGCAGATGGAAAATACCGGTCGCGAGCAAGAGACGATTCGTCCGGTAAGTGCGGCGGCGCCCGCGCAAAAGGAAGCCCTCGTTGCGCCGCGCCACGCCTTTGATTTCGTCTTTCGCGAACTCGACCTTGTGGAACTGCGCCTGCCGTCGCCCGAACTTGAGCAGGTCCTCGCCGTCCACTCCATCCGGGAAGCCTAGATAATTGCGCACTTCCGGTTCCCACTTCGCCATCGAGTGGCCGGAATCGATCACGAGCGTGTCGCGTTCCGCGCGCCCGAGATAGATCGCAGCCGAGAGCCCCGCGATTCCGCCACCGACCACGATCACTTCGCGCCGGCCCGGCTCATCGAAGTCTTTGTGCTTGATCATGCCCTGACTATTCGCGCCTGGGAAGGCAACGGGATGCCGAGCAACTACTTCCTCGGAGGCGCCGGCACCGTGCTCCAGTCCTCCGGCACGTGATCGATCTCGAGCGTTCCGCCGATTCGGCGTGGGCAAACTCCGCCGCGCGCGCCAGACCAACAATCACGATGAAGGTCACGATCAAACCAAGTAGGAAGATGGCGATGAGGTATCCCACGGCGCCCTCAATCTTTCCGGCGTTGGCGACTCACGGTGTGGGTCAGCAGGACAACCCGCACACCCACCCAGAGGCTCAAAATGCTTGGCACCCAGAGGCCGACGAAAAGCCCGTAGCCATGGTTGACCAGAAACCAGAGAGTCACGCTGGCGACGAAACTGACGAAGGTGGCGATAAGAAATGGGGAATCGATTTTGTTGAACATTTGGGATTTTGACTCGGAGGAACTTTGGGATTGCTCGGTTGAGGCGGAACGTCCGCCAAACCAACCAGTCGAATTGAGCCGAAGTCGCTTTTCCCAGGGATACGCACCTGACCACTTTTGGGCGCAATTGAGTTGGGTGGAGGGATTTTTGCTTGATTCTTGCGTTCGCTTCTGTCCCTAATCCCGGGCGTTAACGTCGATCAGCGGCCTGAGCACTGCGTTGGTTGGATTCTACGGATTGCCTCAACGAAACGACGGATTGGGCGACGCAACCTTTATGAAAATCTTCCTCCAGAACCTCACTCGTTCGTTCGTCAGCCTGAGTTTTCTTTGCATCGCGCTGACGCCGCTGAGCGCCGATACTTTTACCGTTACGGGCCGGGATCACTTGCCCAGGCGATTACCGATGCCAATGCGCTCAGCGGGGCCGACACGATTGCGTTTAACATCCCGGGAACGGGCGTGCACACGATTACCCTCACGGACGTGCTGCCCGCGATCACGGATGATGTGACGATGGACGGCTACACCCAGCCGGGCGCGAGTGCCAATACGCTGGCAGTGGGGGATGACGCCGTCATCCTGATCCAGATCGATGGCGGTGGACCGGGTTCGCTGGTTTTTCCCGGTTTGCATTTCACCTCCGGTGTTTCCACGGTGCGGGGTCTTTCGCTGACCGGATTTTCACTTCTCGCTGTCCCGGAAGCCGGCGTCTTTGGCGCGGCCATTTTGGCTGATGGATTCAACCAACCTCCCACCGTCCATGTGGAAGGAAATTTCCTTGGATTGACGCCCGCTTCGCAGGTGCGCGGGAGTTATGGCGGGGTGGTCAGCGGTGCCGTGCTGGTTTTCGTGGGCGGCCTCACCCCGGCGCAAAGAAATATCATATCCGGCAACCAGGTTGGGATCGAAGGAGCGGTCGTGGTCCAGGGCAACTACATCGGGACGAGCACGAATGGTTTTGGGGAAGGTTATGGGAACCAGATTGGCATCAACCTTCCCTACATCGTCGGTGGGACGGATCCCGGAGCGGCCAACGTGATCACCGGGAATCAGATTGGCATCAACGCGACCCAGAACGCGATCATCAAGGGGAACCTGATCGGGCCGTATCCGGACGGCAGTGTGGCGGTGGGTAACCAGACCGGGATCAAATTGACCGGCGTCGAGAACACGGTCGGCGGGCTCGGCATCGGGGAGGGGAATGTGATCGCCTACAATTTCACCGGCGTGAGCGTGCTCTCGCCTGCCGGCTCGACCGAGCTCGCCCTGAAAAACACCATTCTCTCCAATTCCATTTTTGGAAATTACCTCTTCGGCATCGACCTCGGTGCGGACGGGGTGACGCACAACGATTTCGACGATGGCGACACGGGCGCTAACAACCTGCAGAATTTTCCCGTCCTCAGCGCAACCACCTTTGCCCCGGGCAGCACGATCGTCTCCGGGGGATTGAACAGCACACCTTTGACCACATTTACCCTGCAGTGTTTCAACGGCCCGACCGAGCTGAGTGGGTCCGGCATGGGCAAGAATCTCCTCGGGACGGAAACAGTGACGACCAACGCCGGCGGCGACGCCCGCTTCGAATTCACCTTTCCCGTCGCCCTGTCCGGTAATCAAACCATCACTGCCACCGCGACGGATCCGGATGGCAACACTTCGGAGTTCACCCCCCGAAATCAGAGCGCGGAATTTGCCAATCTCTCGACGCGCGGTCAGGTCGGCACCGGCGACGACGTCATGATCGGCGGTTTTGTTCTTCCGGTGGGACAAGAACGTCGGTTGCTCATCCGCGCGCTCGGCCCGTCGCTGCCCTTGGGCAGCACGCTGGTGGATCCGCAATTGGAAGTGGTCAACGGCGTGCGCGTCCTGGCTTCGAATGATAATTGGCGGAGCGACCAGGAAGCGGAGATCGCGGCGACCGGTCTCGCCCCGGCGAATGATCGGGAGGCAGCCCTGATTCTCGATGTGGTGGTCGATCCGGGGTTGGGCATTAATCCCAGTTTCACCGTAATCGTGAGCGGCGCGGATGGCGGGAGCGGCAATGCCATTTTGGAAATTTACGATCTGAATTCTTTCGACGAAGGAATTGGCCGCAAAGGCATCCTCAATCTTTCCACCCGCGCCAATGTCGGCACCGGCGACGCCGTTCTAATCGGCGGCATCATTCAACGCGGCGACGCTGTGCAAAGCGTGATCGTGCGCGCCATCGGGCCGGACCTGACCAGCGCCCACGTGACCGGAGCGCTGCAGGATCCGGTGCTCGAGTTGCGCGATAGCGACGGCGCGCTGGTGGCGTCGAACGATGATTGGCGGAGCGACCAGGAGGCCGAAATTATCGCCGCCGGTTTCGCCCCGGACGATGACCGCAATTCCGCGCTCATCGTCAATCTCCTCCCGATGAGTTACACCGCGATCGTGAGCGGCAAGGAGGGCACGGCCGGCATCGCCCTGGTCGAGTATTACAATCTTGATCCGCCGCCGACGTTTCCGTGATTCGTTAGGCCGAGGGCAGCGTCGGGGGCGGGAGGAGCCGGCGGACCGGCGCGCTATCCATCAACGCCAGGATGCGCTGCTTTTTGGCGTCGTAGTCGAGGCTGCGGAATTGGCGGATTTCCTCGACTCGGCGGAGGCCGTTGAGAGTGTCAAGAAAGTGGGTGTAGCTCGCGGCCAGCTCGGTCGTTTCGAGGTAACGGCCGCGCAGGTTCGCATCCTGGAACGCGCTCGGATTTTGCGCTTCGAAAAGATGGAAGCGCAGCCAGCGGCGATCGGTTCGCGAGACGCGCTGGGTCTTGCGAAAAAAAGCGACGAAGAGGAGCAGCACGAGATAGGTGTCGACCCGGGCCTGCAGTTCAAGGTCGCGCGCAAAATCTTCCGACTCGATCCGGCGTTCGCCGTCGCGAAACTGGAGGGCGGCGTGGAGAGCGTGGTTGATTTCCTCCACGAACATGATGAGGGAGCGGATGTTCCGATTCGTTAGGCCAGCGCGCGGATCGTGCTCCTCGAGCTGGGCGATGAGCCAGCGCGAATAATAGATGCCGACATAAAGTTGATCGTCCGCCGTGCGCAGGAAGGTGCGCGCCAGCTCGCTCAATTCGCGCGCCGAGGCGCCGGCCAGTTTCGTGAGCTGTTTGCAGCGCCGTTGATCAATCAGGCAATCCTCGAGGTTGATCCCGACCTGCGCGTAGGTCCGTTCGAAGAGGCGCTGGATCTGGCTGAAAAGCGTTTCGTTCACAGCAAAAGCGAAGCGCGGTGGTCGTCGTCGAGATTGAGGAGCTCGTCGGAAAGGTGATTGAGCGCGAGGCGCACCTCGTGAAAGCGATCGGCCAGCTCTTCGAAAACGTCGTTCAGCTCGCAGCGGCGCGCGGTCGAGTGCGACGCGACAAGCTGGAAATTGGTCCGCCCGATTTTTTCGTAGAACTCCAAATCGGGCGCGCCGCGCCGGCTGCGATGCTGGGCGTTTTCGTGAAAAATTCCGCTCACGAAGAGCGAGTAGTTGCCGACGTGGGCGCGGAGCAGAAAACTTTGCTCGGCATTGGCGCGGGTCAGCGCGATCAACATGTCGGAGAGATATTGCTGGCCGGAATCCTCCTCGGTGTTAGGCGGGCGCAGACCATTGGCGCGCGAGAACGTCTCCAGCAGCGAGCCGATATAATCCGAGAGCTTGCGGTCCTTGATGTCGGCCCGCTGCAAGACGTGCCGGGCGAGGACGTAGAAGTAAAAAGAGGAGGAGATCGAAAGATGCCCGGCGTGGGAAAGAATCGCCTCGACCAGGCGCGGATGATCGAGCACGGAGTCGCGCGTTTCGGCGTCGCTGAGCAGATCGACAAGCGAAACTTGATCGTTAGGCGAACGGGCCAGCGTGCGCACGATGAATTGAAAATCCGCCGCCGTGAAGCGCGCTCGACAATTCGCCTGGATCATCGAGAAGCTATCATAAGCTTTCGCCGTGCCAGAGGGCAAGGCTCATGTCTCGGCCGCGAAATAGCGCAAGGCGCGCAGGCTGGGGAGGAAGAAATAAGCGCCGCCACGCACGGTGACAAACTGGGGCAAACCGGAAGTCCGATTCCGTAGCTGGCCATCTCGCGGCTGGTTGAAGTTTGCCGTCACCGGACAATACGGCACCTCCGCGCGGGTCCCGAGGAGCGGATCGCTCTCGCTCGTCATCCCCGAGAACTTGGTGTTCACGATCCAGGCGTTCTGGAGGAACTCGAACTGGCGCGAAATGTTGGCGTTCAAACAGACAAAGTGCAGGCCGCGCGCCGGCTCGTTAGGCGGAGCGGGTGTCAACGCGTCCTCCGGTAAGAGCCCGGTTCCATACTCGCGTCCGCGCCGCAGGATGCGATGGAAGCGGACGGGCGACATCAGGTCATCGCGAAAACCCTTCGGACCGAACCCGAGCATGGTGATAAGCCGCTTGAGCAGGCCCGCCGGGCGCCCCGGGAAATCCGGGTTGCGGGGGTTGGCGCGCCGGACATGCGAACCGAAGGGGCAGCAACTACCGGTCGCGTCCTGCTCGTAGGTGAAGCGGTTCAGGCGCACCTCCTCCGGTTGCGCGCCGATCCCGGGAATCGGTTCCTGCTGGATCGGCACGAGCGGATCGCCCGCGCGGGTGCGGCCGACCATCGCCGCCGCTAGTTTCTCGCCCGCCGCCTCGTCGCTCCCGGTCTGTCGCCTGACGAATTGCCAGAAGCGGCGCACGTCCTGCTCCAAATCGCGCATGACGAGATAAGTGCCGTTGCGCGCCAGATCTTTTTTCTCCGGCGCGTCCTCCGCCGGAAGCAACTCCGCGCTGCTCGAATCCGGATCGAGCAGCGGACGATCGGTGTATTTGTTATATTCGTTAGGGTAACCGAGCAGGAATTCGCCAAGCGCGACGAGGTTGCTGTAATCAATCTGGGGTCGGGTCGGGTCACGCTCGCGTTCCCAATCGATCTGGGGCTGGCTGATGCCGTCGGCGAAGCCGAAGGGCTCGACCCCGTCGAGGTCGGCGGTTTTGAGCCAGCGCATTTCCTCGAAGGCGTCGTGCCACATTGCGCCGGTGGCGCTTTGCACAAAACTCGTTAGGCCATCCGGTACGGCGAAGAACATGACCACGAGATGCGGCCCACCGGCCTCGTAGCCCCAGGCCCAATGCGATGGAGCATTTACGTCCACGTCGCCGAGCCGTCGAGCCCGGCTTTCCTCGGTCATCCCGGTGAGGAATTCCGGGGAAAAACCTGCGCTGACGGATTCCGCGACGCCGATCTGCGCCAGGCCGCGGGCTGTGAACGCGACCTGGAGCGCGACGGTCGGCGGCGGATTCATCGTGACCGCGCTCGTTACCGGCGCGGCACGCAACCAGGCCCGGGCCGCGACCGCATTCCTGATCCGCAAAAGCGCATACGACGCCTCCACCATTTTTCGGTTCATCCGAAAAGTTTGTGTCCCGGAGATGATTTTGGCAGGATGTTGAGGGATGAGTCAGAGTCTGCTTTATCACGCGTTTGG
>JBDTCM010000261.1:0-2815 GCA_039923575.1 Chthoniobacterales bacterium | reverse complement strand
CGCCGGCAACTCCCGCACTTCGATCCACAGTTCCTTTTGCTCCACTCGCTCCGCTCGTCGCTCGAACATTCCCCTCCTTTAGCAAATCCAAATCCCAGACGACCAGGTTTTTCAACAGGCTGCTAGGGTTCCACCGCAAGAACACAACGGTCCCCGCACGATCGCGCGAGCCGCGTAAAGTCCCTTTGCTCCACGCGGCTCCGCTTGAAATACCTTCTCTTCGCGCGGAAAACTGCACGACCAAACGTGAGCCACAGCCTCTACACGCGAGAGCGACCGCGTGAGGCGCAGCCTTTTACGCGGGGCTTTCGCTCCTGGCGGTTTGAAGGCTTTGGCCATGAAGAACACTCGCCTTCGCTCTGATTATCTCATTTGGAAAGCCCGGCCTCGAGTTCATCCCGAAGCTCACCCCGCACCAGCGCTATCTCACCCTCGCGCGACTCCTCCTCTCGGTCCCCTGCGTGCTCCGTCTGATTCAGCTCGGCGGGTAAGCCCAATGCCGCGATTCTAGGACTGACCCCGGTTCCCGGCGGAAATCGCCGATCCCATCGCCGTCGCTATCGTGGAAGGTCTTAACGTGCAGCTCGTAGATGACGGCGTCTTTGTACCACTGGAGATCGGTCGTCGGGCATGCGGCTAACCTTGGCCGCAGAACAGCAGCGACGCAATTTTCGTGCTCCCGCGGCTCGGATTTTGCGCCCTGCGAATTTGATTGCAAGCCCAGGCGGCTCAGATAAAAACCGATCGTGCCTCCGGGATCCGACGAAAATCTCCAGCTGGAAATCGGGCATGTCTTGTTCATCGACATCGTCGGCTACTCGGAACTTCTGATCGAGGAGCAGAAGGAGAGGCTGCACCAGCTCACCGCGATCGTGCTCGCGACCGCGCAAGTGCGCACCTCCACCGATGAACAACTCGTCCGGCTGCCGACGGGCGACGGGATGGCGCTGGTCTTTCACCACAGCGCGGAGGAGCCGGCCCGCTGCGCGCTCGAGATTGCCGAGGCGCTCCAGAAGCACCCGGAGCTACCGGTGCGGATGGGCATTCACAGCGGACCCGTGAGTGAGGTGCAGGACGTGAGCGGGCGCACTAACATCGCCGGCGCGGGCATCAACATGGCGCAACGGGTGATGGATTGCGGCGACGCCGGGCATATCCTGCTCTCTCAGCACGTGGCCGATGATCTGGTGCAATACCGGCAATGGGCGCCGCGTCTGCATGATCTCGGTGATTGCGAGGTCAAACACGGCGTCCGGCTCCATTTGGTTAATCTCTACGCCGAGCCGTTGGGCAACGCTGCGTTGCCGGAGAAATTTCAGGCGGCTGCAGAGAAGCGGGCCGCAGAAAAACCCGTCGTAGAAACACCGGCGCGAAGCAGCAGATTCGGAAAGGTCGCCGCCGCGGTTACTGCCGTCCTGATTCTTGCCGCTGGGGCTGTTTATTATTTCACTTCCCATCGAACGCCGCCGAGCGCCGCCACTCCGGAAGCGCCGAAGAGTGCGCGTACTCCTGAGAAATCGCTCGCCGTGCTGCCGTTTAAGAATTACTCCAGCGACCCTAACCAGGAATATTTTGCGGATGGAATGACCGACCTGTTGACGACCGAACTGAGCGGGATTGGCGCGCTGACAGTGAAATCGCACCAATCGGCTCTGAAGTTCAAAGGCTCGACCAAGTCGATGCCGGAGATCGGGCAGGAATTACACGCTGATGACATCGTCGAGGGTTCGGTGCTCCGTGACGGCAGCCAGGTCACGGTCAACGTCCAATTGATCGAAGCTCAGACGGACCGCCATCTTTGGGCGAAAAAATTCGACAGCGACGTGAGCAACATTTTCAAAATGCGTAACGAGGTCGTGGCAGCTATCGCTCGCGAGATTCAGGTCGCCGTTTCGCCAGAGCAATCCTCGCGGCTGAGCAGCGCGCGGACGGTAAACCCGGCTGCGTTGCAGGAATACCTTTTGGGCCGCCAATCTTGGAATCGCCAGACCGAGAAAGGTTTCGCCGAGGCGTTGGAGCACTTCAACCGAGCTAAGGACATCGATCCGGGTTTTGCCCTGGCCTGGGCGGGACTGGTGGACGTTTACTGGGCCACCGCCGACGCCGATATTGCGTCCACGGAAGCCAGGGCGAAAGCGAAGGCGGCAGCGCAGCGAGCGTTGGAGTTGGACGATTCGTTGGCGGAAGCGCACACGGCATTGGCCGCCACCTATGTGAACGAGTTCCAATGGCTGGAATCAGAGAGACAATTCCAGCGCGCGCTCCAACTCAAACCGAATTACGCCCTGGCTCACTGGCAATACGGATGGCTGCTGGTTTTTGTCGGACGCGCCGAGGAAGCGCTGAAGGAAATGCAGCGCGCCGTAGAGTTGGATCCGCTTTCGCCGGTGATGACGACGGACCTCAGTGTGCCTTACCAGATGAGAGCTTGGAAATCCTCCGGCGTGGAAGCGAAACGGGAATACGACAAGGCGATCGCACAGTGCCGCAAGGCGCTCGAGCTTGATCCAAGCTTCTATCTTCCGCATTTCGCCCTGGGGAGCATTGAAATGCGCACGCCAGAAACGTATTCCAAGGCCATTGAGGAATTTCGCCTGACTCAAACCATGGAAACGCAGCCGATTGCCATTGGCTACCTTGGGTATGCCTACGCCATGAACGGGCAAAGAGACAAGGCGATGGAAACATTGGAGGAACTAAATCAGCTCGCCCGCCGGCGCTTTGTTACGCCCTATTGTCAGGTGTTGGTTTATCTGGGCTTGGGTGAGAACAGTCAGGCCATCGACTGGCTGGAGAAGGCCTACGAAGGGCGGTC
>JBDTCM010000260.1:0-3428 GCA_039923575.1 Chthoniobacterales bacterium | reverse complement strand
CACTTGTCACCCGTCACTCTTCACTAATCATGTTCCGGTCGGCGGCTTCTCCACCGTGCCGATGGCTTCGCGCATGGTGGTATCGGCCTGGACGTTTTTCATCCGCACGTAATCCATGATCCCGAAGTTGCCGGAGCGGAAGGCATCGGCCATTGCCTGCGGCACGAGCGCCTCGGCCTCGACCACTTTGGCGCGCATCTCCTGGGTGCGGGCGCGCATCTCCTGCTCGACCGCGACGGCGGCGGCGCGCCGCACTTCGGCTTTCGCCTGCGCGACGCGTTTGTCGGCATCGGCCTGCTCGGTTTGCAGCTTCGCGCCGATGTTGTCGCCGATGTCGACGTCGGCGATATCGATCGAGAGAATCTCGAAGGCGGTTCCGCTATCGAGTCCTTTTTGCAGGACGAGTTTGGAAATGCGATCGGGATTTTCGAGCACGTCCTTGTAGGTATCGGCCGACCCGATCGAGGTCACGATCCCCTCGCCCACACGCGCGATGATCGTCTCCTCCGTGGCGCCACCGACGAAGCGGTCGAGATGCGAGCGCACCGTGACGCGCGCTTTCACTTTCACGCCGATGCCGTCCTTGGCCACGCCATCAATCGTGGTCCGGCCCATCGCCGCGCTCGGGACGTCGATGATTTTCGGATTGATGCTCGTGCGCACGGCTTCAAGAACGGTTTTGCCAGTGCCTTTGGTCGCGAGATCGATCGCGCATGCGCGATTGAAGTCGAGCGAGATGCCGGCCTTGTCCGCGGCGATGAGCGCGAGGATGACGTGGCTGACGTCGCCGCCGGCAAGGTAATGAGCTTCCAACGGATCGCTCGAGACTTCGATGCCGGCTTTCACAGACGTGATCCGGTTATCGACAATTAAACCGACCGGCACTTTACGGAGACTCATGCCAATCATTTTTCCCATCCCAACGGGCGCGTTCGCGATCCAGGCGCGGAGCCAGAGCCCGAAGAATCGGAAAATGATGATCGCCAGAACGAAAATGACCAACAGGCCGACGAGGGAGCCAACGAAAATGATTTGCTGCATATCCCTGACGTTACGGGCGTTGCCGCTGTGCGAAAAGCGCAATTTGCGTTGGGCGACCCGAACTGTAGCGGCGGTCTGCAACCGCCGAAATGTGGATCGCAGATTACGCGACGGTGGTCATAGACCGCCGCTACAATGGATCGTTAGGAGAATCCGAGCACGGGATGCGGCATGTACGGTTCTTCCAGCGCTGCGATCTCGTTAGGCGAAAGTTTTAGCCCGAGCGCGGCGACGGCGTCGTCGAGATGGTGCATTTTCGACGCGCCGATGATCGGCGCGGTGACGACAGATTTGTGCAGCATCCAGGCGAGCGCGACCTGTGCCCGCGGCGCGCCCTTCGCCTGGGCGATCTCGCCGAGACGATCAACCACCGCGCGATCGGCCTCGTCGTGTCCCTGGTAGAGCGTCTTGCCATACTCATCGGTCATGGCGCGACCGCCGCCTTGCTCGCCCCAGGGACGGGCGAGGTGACCGCGCGCGGGCGGGCTCCACGGAATCACGCCAAGACCTTGCGCGACGCAGAGCGGGAGCATTTCCCGCTCCTCTTCGCGATAGAGCAAGTTGTAATGCGGCTGCATCGAGACGAAGCGCGTCCATCCGTGTTGGTCGGCCAGATAAAGCGCCTGACACAACTGCCAGGCGTATATCGACGAGGCGCCGATGTAGCGCGCCTTGCCCGACTGCACCACCTCGTGCAACGCCGCGAGCGTTTCCTCGATCGGCGTTTCGTAATCCCAGCGATGGATTTGATAAAGATCGACGTAATCCATTCCGAGCCGCCCGAGGCTGTCATCGATCGCGGCCATGATGGCCTTGCGCGAAAGACCGCCGGTGTTGGGCCGATCGCGCCACGAATAAAAACATTTTGTCGCTACGACCAGCTCGTCCCGTTTTCCCATCTCGCGCAGAGCGCGCCCGACAATTTCTTCGCTTGTCCCATCGGAGTAAGCGTTGGCGGTGTCGAAAAAATTGATCCCGAGCTCGAGGGCACGCGCGATGAACGGGCGGCTTTGCTCTTCGTTCAAACTCCAGGGATGACTGCCGCGTTCCGGCACGCCGTAGGTCATGCAGCCGAGACAAAGGCGCGAGACTTTGAGGCCGGACTTTCCGAGTCGGGTGTATTCCATCGCACATTATCGCTGCGCTGAAACGTGACGCCAGCGTTGGCGGCGTTAAGTTGATGGGCCGATGAAATATTTTTCTCTGCTCGATCTTTCGCCGATCATCGAGGGCGGCGAAGCGGCACTCGCTTTTCGCAACACCCTCGATCTCGCCCGGCACGCGGAAGAGTGGGGCTATCATCGCTACTGGTTGGCGGACCATCACAACCTGCCCGGCATCGCCAGCGCCGCGACCTCCGTCGTGATCGGACACGTCGCCGGCGGGACTAAACGCATTCGGGTCGGCGCGGGCGGAATCATGTTGCCTAACCATGCTCCGCTCGTCATCGCGGAACAGTTTGGAACCCTCGAGGCGCTCTATCCCGGCCGGATCGATCTCGGGCTCGGCCGGGCGCCGGGGAGCGATCAACTCACTGCACGCGCCTTGCGTCGCAATCTCGGGAGCAGCGGCGACACGTTTCCGCAGGATGTCCTCGAGCTGCAATCCTACTTCGCGCCAGCCGTTCCAGAGCAGGCGTTGCAGGCCGTCCCGGGCGCGGGCGCGAACGTCCCGCTCTATTTGTTAGGCTCGAGTGATTTCAGCGCCCGTCTCGCGGCGGAGCTGGGTCTGCCGTTTGCCTTCGCCTCGCATTTCGCTCCGGAATATCTGGAAGTCGCGCTCGCGCTTTATCGCCGACATTTCAATCCCTCGCCCGCTTTGGCGCAGCCACACGCCATGATTGGTGTCGGTGTTTTCGCGGCCGAGACCGATACGGAAGCGGAACGCCTTTTTACTTCCTCCCAACTGCAATTCCTCAAAATGGTGCGCGGCCGCCCGGGCAAACTTCCGTCCCCGGTTGAAAACATGGAAGGTCGCTGGAGCGCGGGCGAAAAGGCCGCGGTCATGGCACGGACGCGCTGCTCCGCGGTCGGCGCACCCGACACGGTGCGGCGTCGGCTCGAGACGTTGCTCGCGGAAACCGAGGCCGACGAAATCATCGCAACCGCGCAAATCTACGATCACGCGGCGCGTCTGCGCTCGTTTGACTTAGCGGCGGACGTGCTGAACGGATTCGTTAGGCAAAAGCCGCTCGAAGCTCATCCTAATAATTTCGTTCCCTCACCTTGAGCAATCCCGCCGCCAACGGCCAAATGCCCTCGGCCCCCCCGACTAGAGCGATTGCCAAAAGAAGCTTCCGGATAACCTTCGCATCGCTCCGAGAGGAAGCGTTGTAGCGTGCGCTGTCCTCAGCGCATCTCGTGCGAGCCGGCCGCATCTCCCATCCG
>JBDTCM010000259.1:0-5728 GCA_039923575.1 Chthoniobacterales bacterium | reverse complement strand
GATCTCCACCTTTTCGCGGAGGGCAATCACAAGCGGCTCTACGACAAATTCGGCGCGCACTTGCGCGAGGTCGGCCCGCCTGCGCCCGGCTCCGGTGCGGCAGGCGGCGAACGAGGCGTCTATTTTGCCGTCTGGGCGCCGAACGCGACGCGCGTCAGCGTGGTCGGCGATTTCAATTTCTGGGATGGCCGGGTCCATCCGATGCGAAAACTGGTTGCGAGCGGGGTCTGGGAAATTTTCATTCCCGGGGTGACGGAGGGCGCGCACTATAAATACGAAATCAAGACGACGAGCGGCGCGCTCCTTTTGAAGAGCGATCCGTTTGGGTTTTTCAGTCAGCACGGGTCGCAGACTTCCTCGATGGTTTACGACCTCGAGCGCTATCAGTGGAGCGACGGGCAATGGATGGCGGAGCGTCCGCAGAAGCAATGGCACCGCAGCGCGGTCAGCATTTACGAAGTGCATCTCGGCTCATGGAAGCGGGTGGTGGAGGACGGGAATCGCTTTATCAGCTATCTCGAGTTTGCGCAGACGCTCCTGCCCTATGTCCTCGAGATGGGCTTTACCCACATCGAGTTGCTGCCGGTCGCCGAGCATCCCTTCGAGGGGTCCTGGGGTTACCAGGTGACTAACTATTACGCGCCCACGAGTCGCTTCGGGAATCCCGATGAGCTGCGCCATTTCATCGATGCCTGTCATCGCGCCGGGATCGGCGTGATCATGGATTGGGTGCCGGCGCATTTCCCGAAAGACGCGCATGGGCTGGCGGAATTTGACGGCACCGATCTCTACGAACATGCCGATCCGCGCCAGGGCGAGCACCAGGATTGGGGCACGCTCATTTTTAATTTCGGGCGCAACGAGGTGCGCAATTTCCTGACCGCGAACGCGCTCTTCTGGCTCGACAAATATCACATCGACGGCCTGCGCGTGGATGCGGTCGCCTCCATGCTTTATCTCGATTACTCGCGCGGGCCGGGGCAATGGATCCCGAACGCCTTCGGCGGCCGGGAAAATCTCGACGCCGTTTTTTTCCTGAAACAGACGAACGAACTCTGTTACGAGAGTTTCCCCGGCGTTATGACGATCGCGGAGGAATCAACCGACTGGCCGGGCGTATCGCGGCCGACGCATCTGGGCGGCCTCGGCTTCGGCTTCAAATGGAACATGGGCTGGATGCACGATTTCCTGCACTACATGTCGCTCGATCCGATCTATCGGCGCTTCCATCAAAACAGCGTCACGTTCTCGATCATGTATGCCTTCCAGGAGCACTTCGTTCTCGTGCTCAGCCATGACGAGGTCGTGCATGGCAAAGGTTCGATGATTAATAAAATGCCAGGCGACGAATGGCAGAAGTTCGCCAATCTGCGGCTGTTTTACGCCTGGATGTTCGCGCACCCGGGCAAAAAACTGCTTTTCATGGGATGCGAGTTTGGGCAATGGCGGGAGTGGAATCATGACGTCGGTCTGGACTGGGAACTGACGAACCTGCGGCGACACGACGGATTGCGGCGGCTGGTGCAACATCTCAACCATGTCTACCGGAGCGAGCCCGCGCTCTGGGACCAGGACGACACTTACGAAGGGTTTGAGTGGATTGATTTTCACGATGCCGACCAATGCGTTGTCGCCTTTCTGAGGCGCTCGCAGGAGGGGGAACTGCTCATCTTCGCGGTCAACGCCACGCCGGTCGTGCGTTATAACTACCGGTTAGGCGTGCTGGGAGATGGCTTTTACCGGGAAATCATCAACACCGACGGCGAAACCTACGGCGGGAGCAACGTCGGCAACCTCGGTGGGGTGGAGGCCGATGCCGTCGAATGGCAGGGCCGGACGCATTCCATGGTCATCAACCTGCCCCCGCTGGCAGTGGTGGCTTTTAAGCGCGAAGCGCCGGAGCTGTAGCCAGGGATCGGTGATCCCGGCCGCAGGCTCCGTAATGAAAAAGAATGCAATTGGTTAAAAAATACCCTTGACGCCTTCACGGCGAATTCCCATTCTCTGCCGAAACCGAGCCAAAATATGAAAAGAACCACGTCGGCCTTCACTCTAATTGAACTGCTGGTCGTCATCACGATCATCGCCATTTTAGCCAGCATCGCGTTGCCCGTTTTTAGCAGCGTCACCGAACGGGCCAACCAAACCAAGGACTTATCGAATGCGAAACAAATCGGTTTGGCATGCAAGCTTTTCGCCGGCGACCACGATGGGAAATATCCTTATCAGGATGGTCACACCGCTGGCACTCCCGATATCCCACCTCCGGGAACCGGTTCCACCTCGAACGCAATATTCGCCAGCCTGGTACCTGCTTATGTTCCTACTGAGAAGATATTCTATCTCGCCAAATCGGCCTGGTCTCCGACGGTGCCAGACGAAGATACGTCAACCGAAGCTAAACGGGTTGAGGCGGGTACGAACAACTTTGCATATATGTTCGGTCTGAGTGACACAGATAACCCGAACTATCCACTTATCTTCGATGCACCGAAAACCGGGTCGACTTACTCGACGATTCCATCAGACAAAGGCGGAGTATGGAAGGGCAGAAAAGCAATCGTAATACACACCGATACAAGCGGAACGATCGAAAATACCACAACCGTAACTGCTACAACTTACAACATCATGGGTCATACTGGTGGGGCTGCTCTGGCGGATATTCTAGTGCCGGTTACCCCTTGGATGGATGCGAGTGTCAATGCCGTCATCTATCCTCAATAGGCGGCGCTCGATTAACTAACAGTCGATTCAAATTCACCATCGCGGATGCGGGTTTTGATCCGCGTCCGCGTTTTGGCTTCTGCCAACCGGCGGATGACTTTGCCGGCGGCATCGCGGGTGATGCTGTAGCCCCGTTCGAGGGTGGCTTCCGGCCCGAGGACGCGAAGCAGACCCGCGGCGCGTTCCCAGCGTTCGCGCGCCTGGGCGAAACGTTGCCGCGCGAATTCGCGTAGACGCCGGCGGGTTTCCTGGAGTTGTTGTTTTCGCGCCGCCAATTCCCGCGCCGGATTGTGCGCCTTCAGAGCGAGTTGCGCATTCGTCAGGCGAGTGCGCTCGTTCGCGCGACAACGCTCGACCATTCGAAAAAGCGACTCCCGCGCGAGATCGAGCTCCTGTTGTGCGTCGCGCAAGCGTTGGCTCAATTCGCGGAGGAGAGCTTTTTCGGAGACCGCACTGAGCCGGCTGCGCGTTTGGGTGAGAAAATTGCGCCAGCATTTTTCGAGACCATTTTGCAATTCGCGCGTGCGCCGCTCGAGATCGCGCACATCGGGCACGATCAGCTCCGCGGCCGCGCTCGGGGTGGGTGCGCGCAGATCGGCGACAAAATCCGCGATCGTAAAATCGACCTCGTGCCCGACCGCGGAGACGACTGGCAGCGCAGAATGGAAAATGGCGCGGGCCACGATCTCCTCATTGAATTCCCACAAGTCCTCGATGCTCCCGCCGCCCCGCGTGAGGACGAGGAGGTCGAGTGGCTTCCAGGCGTCGTTAGGCGCGTTCAGCTCGCGGATGGCGGTGGCGATTTCAAGCGCCGCGCCGCTTCCCTGCACCCGCACCGGGGAAATGAGAACCGCCACGCCCGGGGCACGGCGGCGCAGGATGTTGAGCATGTCCTGGATGGCCGCGCCGCTTGAGGAAGTGATGATCCCGATGCGGCTCGGGAATTTCGGCAGGACGCGTTTGCGGGCTGACTCGAAAAGTCCTTCCCCTTCCAGCCTGCGCTTAAGCGTTTCGAATTTCGCCTGCAAGAGGCCGAGCCCGCGCGATTGCACGATTTGCACGCTGAGCTGGTACTGACCGCGCGCCTCGAAGACGGTGACGTTGCCGTAAACCTGCACCTGCATGCCGTCGGCGAGCGGCTTTGGGAAAGGTGGGAGCGTGTCGCGAAAAATCACGCAGGAGATCGCGGCGCGCTGATCCTTGAGCGTAAAATACTGGTGCCCGGAAGGGTGCTTCTTGTAGTTCGAGATTTCTCCCTGCACCCAGACCGCGCCGAAGCGCGTTTCGAGGAGACCGCGGATGGCGCGGGTCAGCTCGGCGACGCTGAGGATCTTGGCGACGTTCGGGAAGAGATCCGTTTCCGCACTCATGAGAAGCGTGGCGCGAGTGTTCGGGGAGCGCACGCGACTCGCGTGCTGGCGATGGCGACCCGCCATCGCGAACTTTTCATATCATTCGATCGCGTCCGGACCATTCTGAAAGTTCGTTTCGGCGGGTCGCCGAAACCAGCACGCGAGTCGCGTGCGCTCCCCGGAGTTCTGGCGCGCGCCGTCATCCTCACGAACCAAACAAGTCGCTCTGTGCCCCGGTCGGCGGTTTCAATCCCAGTTTTCGGTAGGCGTTAGGCAGGGCGACCCGCCCCTGCGCCGTGCGCTTGATGTAGCCTTCCATGATCAGATAGGGCTCGTTCACTTCCTCCAGTGTCCCGGCCTCTTCCCCGACCGCGACCGCGAGCGAGCTCAAGCCGACCGGGCCGCCATTAAATTTATAGATCAGGGTTTCGATGATCCGCTTGTCCCACTGATCGAAGCCGTCGCGGTCGATTTCGAGCATCGTTAGGGCGCGGTCCGCCAGCTCGGCCGTGATGCGGCCATCCGCTTTCACCTGCACGTAATCGCGCACCCAGCGGAGCAGGTTGTTCGCTGTCCGCGGGGTGCCGCGGGTGCGGGTCGCAATCTCGGCCGCGCCCGCGGCGTCGATCTCCACGTTCAGTAAACCGGCACTGCGCAGGATGATCTTCTGCATTTCTTCCGCGCTGTAATAATCGAGCCGCGCCGTCATTCCAAAGCGCGAGCGCAACGGGGCGCTCAACATGCCCGAGCGGGTGGTCGCACCGATGAGAGTGAACTTCGGCAGGCGCAACTGCAGGCTCCGCGCCTGCGGGCCCTGGTCGATGATGATGTCGAGCTTGTAATCCTCCATCGCGGGATAGAGATACTCCTCGATCGTCGGCTGGAGCCGATGGATTTCGTCGATGAAAAGAACGTCGCCTTTTTCCAGGCTCGTGAGCAGGCCGGCCAGTTCGCCCGCTTTTTCAATCACTGGTCCGCTCGTGTTCTTGATGTTCACGCTCATCGCGTTGGCGATGATGTGAGCCAGCGTCGTCTTCCCGAGCCCGGGCGGGCCGCTGAGCAAAATGTGCTCAAGCACGTCGCCCCGTTTCTTTGCCGCCTGCACCAGTACCTCGATCCGTTCACAGACCTTCTCCTGGCCGGTGAATTCGCTGAACATCGGCGGCCGCAACGAAACCTCGAAGGCCGGATCAAGTGCGGGCGGATTCATAGCGGAGAATGAACCACGGATTTCGCCGATTACACGGATGACGGATGGAAAAGAAATGGCGGCTTACGGCCGCCGCTCCCTCTCCGTGCAATCAGTGTAATCCGTGGTCAAAAAGGAATCCGTCACTCCAGATTTTTCGTCAGCACCAATTCCGTTCCACGGCGGCGCAGAACGTAATCGACCTGGTCAAAGGCCTTGCGGATCAGGTGCACGCCCAGGCCGCCGGGCCGGATCAAATCGGGCGGCCGGCTTTTCAATGAACTGGGTTCGGCCTGTTGCCCGTAATCGCGCAGGCGCAAACAGACACAATCATTTTTCCCCTCGAGCGAGAGGGAGATGAGCTGGTCATCGCGCAAGTGGTAGGCGTGGCGGATGATATTGGTGCAAGCCTCGTCCACCCCGAGAACCATGAGGGTGCGCTGCCGCTCCGAAAAAGGGA
>JBDTCM010000258.1:0-7422 GCA_039923575.1 Chthoniobacterales bacterium | reverse complement strand
CGCGACATCGTCCATCTCGAGATCGGCGAGCCCGATTTCGATACCCCGGCCAACATCATCGACGCGGCCACCGACGCGCTGCACAAGGGCTTTACCCATTACGGGCCCTCGGCCGGTATGCCGCCGCTGCGCGAGACGATCGCGCAGTATGTGAGTGAGACGCGCCACGTAAAGGTCACTCCGGAGGAAGTGGTCGTGGTCCCCGGCGGCAAGCCGATCATTTTTTTCACTATCCTGGCTCTGGTGGAGGAAGGCGATGAGGTCATTTATCCCAACCCCGGCTTCCCGATTTACGAGTCGATGATCGATTTCCTCGGCGCCAAAGCGGTGCCAATCCCGTTGCGCGAGGAGATGGATTTCCGGTTCGACGTCGACCAGCTCGCCGGGCTAATCAACGATCGGACCAAGCTCATCATCCTCAATTCTCCGCAGAATCCCACCGGCGGGGTGCTGACCAGGGAGGACATCGCGGGCATCGCGCGCGCGATCGGCGATCGCAACATCATGATCCTGACGGATGAAATCTACAGCCGCTTGATTTTTGAGGGTGAACATCACTCCATCATGTCGGTCGATGGGATGAAAGAGCGTTGCATCCTGCTCGATGGCTTCTCCAAGACCTATGCTATGACCGGCTGGCGGATGGGCTACGGAGTGATGCGGGCCGACCTAGCGACACATATCGCGCGACTCATGACTAACTCCAACTCCTGCACTGCCAGCTTTACGCAGATGGCCGGGATCGAGGCGTTGCGCGGGCCGCAAGGGTCGGTCGAGGCGATGTGCGCCGAGTTCAAAAAACGGCGCGACATCATGGTCGCCGGGCTGAACCAGATCAAGGGTTTCTCCTGTCGCCTGCCCAGAGGCGCGTTCTACGTTTTTCCCAACATCAAAGCGACCGGCTGGCCATCGAAGAAATTGGCCGACACGCTCCTCGACGACGCCGGCGTGGCCGCGCTCTCAGGGACAGCGTTTGGCAACTTCGGCGAGGGTTATTTGCGCTTCAGTGTGGCCAACTCAATCGAGAACATCGAGAAAGCACTCGAGCGCGTGGGCGCCTGGGCCCAGAAGAATTTGTAGGGCAACCGCGCGCTTTGCCGGAAAAAGGGGGTTTGTGCTTGCGTCCAACACGGCCGGTCCTCGATAATACGTGGGCCAAGAATTAGTTATCGGTTATCACTTAATTGTTAATGGTGCAGAGGCACGTTGCCACCAATCGTTTCCGAATCCATGACTGAGAACAAATCCTTCCGCGTCTTTGCTACTTCCCGCATCGGCGATCCGGCCGAAAACCGGCTGCGCGAGCGCGGCTATGATCTCGAAGTTTTCCAGGGACCGGAGGCGCCACCGAAGAAGTTAATCATCGAGAAAGTGAAGAGTGGCATTGACGGATTGATCACGACGCTGCGCGATCCGATCGACGCTGAGATCTTCGAAGCGGGCAAAGGCTCGCTCAAGGTCGTGGCGCAGATTGCCGTCGGTTTCGACAACATTAACCGGGCCGACGCGAACAAATATAAGATCCCCTTTACGCACACCGCCGATGTGCTGACGGAAGCGACGGCCGAGTTCGCATTTCTGATGATGGGTATGCTGGCGAGAAAAATGTATGCGAGTGAGCGCCTCGTGCGAGACCAGAAGTGGCCGTCGTGGCATCCCTTCCTGCCCTTCCTCGGCGACGAGGTGACGGGCAAGACCATCGCCATCATTGGCACTGGACGCATCGGCCTGGCGATGATCAAGAAGTGCTCTGGTTTCGACATGAATATTCTCTGCTACGACCCGGCGTATCAGAATGAGAGTTACGTCGCCTCGATCCAGGAACTGATGGACCTGCGTCACGCCAAGGGAATCCAGAAGGAGAAGACCTGGATTAAGTATGTGGAATTCGAAGAGGCAATGCGCGGCGCTGACTACGTGAGCATTCATGTGCCGCTCCTGCGCGAGGGTGAGACGGACAAGCCGACCTATCACCTTATCAACGAAAAAACGCTCAAGCTGATGAAGCCGACGGCGTATCTGGTGAATAGCTCACGCGGCCCGGTCGTGGACGAGCAAGCTCTCGCCCAGGCGTTAAAAAACAACGTCATCGCCGGGGCGGCGCTGGATGTCTTTGCCAAGGAGCCGCTGCCGCCGGATTCGCCGCTCCTCGATCCCGCGATCGCGGATCGCACCCGGCTCTTCCATCACTTCGCCAGTGGCGCGACGATCACACGGCTCTCGGTCGATCCCGACAAGGGTATGGCCGGCCGCACGGTCCAGGGAGTAATCGACGTGCTGGAGGGGAACTATGGCGGTGACCCAACGAAGATGCCTTACGTAGTGAATAAGGAAGCGTTTGGGAAGTAGCGGTGAGGGTCCCGGCAGGCGACGCGCCTGCCCTGCGATTTTACCAGCGGCTACTGCGGTGAAGACTGAGGCGTAGCACTGGGCTGAGGCGAGGCGGCAACGCCTCTCGTCTGATCCTGCGATCGGGTTTGTCTGCTGGTGCGGTCGCTCCGTTGTTGGCGCCGCTCGTCACGCCGTTCGGCGCGGCGTTCGTTGTTGCGGGCTCGATGCCGCCGACCGCGTCCTCCGTGCGCGCGCCCGGACGGACTTGGTGACGCGGTCGGGCTGGGAGTGACAACCGGGCTAACACTTGTATCCGGCGACTCGGCGCTGCCAGAAAGAGTAAGCGCGGCGCAAAGGCCAGCCATCAATGCGAAATGGATGATTTTCATATGCTTTTCTCCGCGCGGAACTTTTGTGACGAAGGAAACCGTTTCGCCCTCCCACAGCAACGCCCGCCTCAAGGGAAAACGCTCTCAAGTATGATTCGAGACGTCAATCGCAATCTTGGCGGGCACGCTCGCAAGCGCTGGTTGTTGCGTGCGCTGTCCTCAGCGTAACCGTGTCCGCTGAGGTCGCGGACGCTACAAAATCGGCCGACTGCGCTGGCTAATCGTTGCGCGCGAGCACGAGCGCGCCGGCAGCCTGAGGACTGCGGGATTTGGCGCTCGTTCTAACTCCGGTAGAATCGGAGGCGGGGGTGCTGTAGAGGAGGAAGACCCTGGCGGCGGTCGCTGCCGCGACTTCCTGATGGGGGGATTGCGCGAGCGGCTGAGAGCCGGCCGAACGACGAACGGGTCGACTGCCGTAAACGAATGCACCGGTT
Organism: Chthoniobacterales bacterium; assembly: GCA_039923575.1. Taxonomy (GTDB): domain Bacteria; phylum Verrucomicrobiota; class Verrucomicrobiia; order Chthoniobacterales; family UBA10450; genus Palsa-1392. The sequence continues at coordinate 4,268 of JBDTCM010000258.1, read as the reverse complement.
GCCATGAGGGCCACGACGACCGCGAAGGACAACGCGAACTGGCGCCGAGATCTCGAGCCTTCCGACGGGAGTGAATAGGCGGATGAGCCGTAGTCGAGCAGCGGAAAGAATTCACCGATGGTGCGCCAGTTTTCTTCGCCGGTGGATTTGCAACGCACCCGCCGGTGCAGATGGCCGACCCGAAAAAGATGCGAGATCTCGCCCGAACTCAACGGACTGGCAAAGCCCGCCTTTTTCACTTTGTAGAGTTCCATGCGCTCTGACAAAAGCACAATGGATGCCGACGGCGGGACGAAGTCGGAGGAAAGACGAGGCGCGCGCCTTCCAATTTCCGGGCTGGCATAGAGTTTTCTCAGCCTGCCAAAAAGCTACGGAACAATTGGAATCTTCACAATACTGCCTTTGGCCTGCGGATCGTTTGGATCTTTCACGACCGTCACGTACAATTCTTTCTCGCCTTCACCAAAAGCGACGTTGGTCGTGCCATCGCCCGCTGCGACCGGAAAGACGTGCAGAAGTTTGCCGTCCGGCGATATCTTCAAAATCTTGCCGCCGAACCATTGCGCAACATAGAGGTTTCCTGCGCGGTCAATCTTCATGCTATCGGGACCGAGCCACCAGGATTCGTTTTTGTTTTTTGTCAGAAGATTGAGCAAGGCAAAATTCGATCTTTGGCCTAACGAGCCGTCGGCATTGATGGTGAACTTCAGGATGCAGTTCCCAACCGTCTCGCTGACGTAGAGGGTTTTTTGGTCCGGAGAGACGCCGATGCCGTTGGCGTAGTTGAGGTCGTTCGCGACCTCGACCCAATCCCGGCTGCCGGGCGCAAGGTACAAAATCTTACCGGCCACGGTGGTGGGCAGGGTGGCATACGGACCAAAGATAGTGGCGTAGGCGCCGCCGTTGGCCGCCACCACGACATCGTTAATGCCGCCAGCGAAGGGCTTGCCGTTTTTGTCGGCATCCCATCGGCGCAGTTGTTTGCCGGCCAGGTCGAGCTCGAGAATGGCGCCATGCCCGTCGGTGCACGCGAGCAGCAAGGTCTTCTCCTTGGTCAGCGCCAGGCCATTATGGCCGCACCCCTCAGTGTGATTTAGCACCGTGGAGGTTTTCCCGTCCCACTTCGAGAGCGTGTTGGAGATCCAGCCTACGTAGTAAAGGTTGCCATCAATATACAACGGGCCTTCAGGACCAAGCACATCGCTGACGACGCGAATTTCATCCGCAAAGGTTGCCGTCGCCGCCAGCATCGCGCCGACGGCGCAGGAGATAATTTTCGCCGGCTTCATTTTGATTTGCCTCCAGTTAGCAGTCGGATTGCCGCCTTCCGTCGGAGCGAAGGCTGAAATGACGCGGTGGTCATGTCAAACACATTAGTGGAGGCAAAGAAAACACCGCCCGCATCGGACGATGACGGACGGTGTTCGACGAGTTTACGCGAGTGGTCGCGCGTTGCTTTATGGCATGAGCGTGCCCGAACCGGCAATGCAGTGCCATTGGCCGCCGCGTTGCATCCAGGTATCGACCCAGGCATAGGAGCGGCTGAATTCTTTCCCCTCCTTGTCCTTCCCTTTCTCGGTCGACTTGCCGCAGACCGTGGCCACGTCAGCTCCGTAGACCTGCACGCTCATGCTGTCATTTTTCGAGTAGGTATAGGTATCGGCATCGGTGCGGATCCGCTTGACCTGCTGTTTCTTATCGAACATTTTCCCCTTGGCGTTGATGCCGTGATAATCGTTCGCCAGTAAACCTTCCACGACACTGGCGCCGTGATCCTTATTTAGCTGCGACGCGGCCCAGGCATCTTCCTGCGCTTTGATCTGTTTCTCGATCGCGGCGTTGTCCGAAGCGAGGGCGAGAGGCGCGGCGCAAAGTCCGAGCCCCGTAATAGCCACAAGTGTGGCAGTGAGTAACTTCATATAGTTGTCTTTCTTCCAGGTTGTTGTGTTTAACGGACGGTCATCCCCACCAGGGCACCACCAAGGCACGCCGGAGAGTCTGATCGACATTGAAGCCAACGCGCTTCGATTCGCGGGTTGAAGTCGAAACGTGGGAGGCATCTCTCACAGTGTCAACAATATAAGACGACGCGCCCGGCTAGTCTGCGAGAAATGGGACCGAAGTCGGCTTTTAAAGAGGCCCGCGACAGAGGAAGGTTGTTGCGGTGCTCTTTTCTCAGGGCTCGGACGGTGTCCTCCGTCCGTCTAACTCGCGGCGGGATTCGGCGTGGGAGTCTCGGACTTGGCTGGAGTTTCCTCCTTGCCCGGCGATCCTTCCTTGATGGTGATCTCTTCGGGTGAGTTGACGGTTATCTCGGGCTTCTCGCCGTGAGCCGTGATTTTGCCGGTGACGCTGACGATTGCGCCTTCATATTTCTTGAAGTCGGCGAACTTAGGGGCCGCGTCCGCCGGGGTGAAGATGGTGAAGGTCTCGTTAGGGTGTTTCCCTCCTATGTTGAGGAAAATATTGCCACCCTTGGCCTGATTGGCGCGCTCGACTTTGTCGGTCACTGTGGCGGTTTCGCCGATGTGTTTGGCGGCTTCGACGGCCGAATACTCGGTGGTTTCGGCCAGGGCCAAGGTGATCAAGAGAACACTCAGCGTCGCAAACAATTTGCCAGTTTTCATGCGGGAAGAGATTGGCCAGGCAGTTCCCCAACGTCCAGCAGCAATTTCTGCGACACCCCGGGCGTTTCCCGCACAGCATCCTCGGCTTGCATTGCGGTGAGTCGCACCGCTAAATGTGCGCCAGTCCTGATGGCTGTTTCATTTTAAGATGCAATCCTATTCCTTGAAACTCTCCGATCGTTCCGAGGGACCGTATTCCGAAGCGGAGGTGTCGCAGTTCTACGCCGATGGTCGTGTTGATCGGCACACGCCCTGCCAACTCGCGAGCGGCGGCGACTGGAAGACGATTGATGACTTTCTGCCCATGCTGAAATACGGCACTCACTTACCAGTGCCGGCGACTGTGAATCCCTCTGCCCCGAGCGTGAGATCGGAGGATCCGCCCCCCTACGGAGCCAAGCTGCCCACTTCACCGCCGGCGATCGCGCCGCCGCCGCCTGAGTCACACCGGATCGCGCTGGTGGATATTGATCTGCCGTTCGTCTCCATCCTGAAACTTATGTTTAAATGGATGGTGGCGGGGTTTCTTGTTCTCTGCTGTTTTCTCCCGGCGGTGATCGTCCTTCTTTTCATTATCATGGCCATCTTCGGGAGTGTGTTCGGCCACATCTTTTCCGGATTCCATAATCCCTGAATCAGTTCCCTTTCGCCTGCCGCCCGTCTCAGTTTTGCGGCGCAGGGTCCGCATGACGCTGGCATTACGATGATGTCATAAAGGGGTTTGGCGCTTGTGCTCGATCCTAACGACCGGAGGTTCCATCACGTGAATACGATTCTGAAGACAAGTTTCCGACCTATCGGACCGAAGGCATTTTACCTCGAGCCCTTGCTCGTCCTTGGCTCATTCCTTCTTTGGCTGGCCGTGCTGCCTTTTGCCGGGTTGGTCTGGTCCGGGGCTGTGCTAAGCCGCCGAGTGCACGCGACCAGCCGATGACATTCGCTCAGCCACTTAATGGGTGGACGTGAGTGTTTCGCGCTGTGGGGCGGTGAGCCATTCGCGCGCCCTGGCCGGATCTACCCGGACGAAAGCATTTACTTTCGTCGCCTGCTCCGGGGTGAGCTTGAAGCGCGTGTAGGGGGTGCCTTCCAGTTGTTTCTTTTGGTCGTTTGCCGACGCAGCACGATAACTTCTATCGAGCGGCGCGCCGATACTCACTCCGGCGATGGAGGAAACGGACGCTGAACCGACTGGGAGATGAATGCGGTCAGCGACGCCCGCCTGCTTCGCGCGAGTGACGAGAGCCTCGAGCGAAACGCGGCCCGGGTCGTAGTCAACCAGGGTGACTTCATGGCCTTCGATGAAGCCGGCTTCTGTGCGGATGACGCCATCGATCTCGCCAAGCTTCATTTCGCCGGTCCAAAAGCAGTGTTGCGAGAAGGCGAGGCGTTGGGTGGGCTGTGCGGCGGTGTCGGTGGCGCGTGTCTGCGCCTGGAGTGAAGTCAGGGCAAGCATGGAGGCAAAGAGATGAACGAAGGATTTCATGGGCTTGGATTGAGACACGAAACGGCAGGAAGTTATTCCATAAAGACGCCGGCGTCATTCGCGGTCGAAGCGCGATTCGGACTTTTCGTCTGCCGCTCGTGAGTCCAGACTGCGCCGGCATGGGCAAGAACCGACTCGAAGCCTTCAGCGACGGCGTC
>JBDTCM010000257.1:0-7008 GCA_039923575.1 Chthoniobacterales bacterium | reverse complement strand
CCAGCGCGCGAATCCCTGCATTGTTGAAAGAGTGGCGCCTGGCCGGCAAATGACCGGGCTTTCGGGGAAACATCGGGGTCAGCTTCAGAATCGCGCTGTTCCGTCCGGGAATTGTAAGGGCTGACAGGCAGTCACATGAGCGAAATTCTAAAGCTGACTCCGATCCCTGCTCGCCCTGTCTTGCTCAACGTTCGTCTTGCACGTTTGCGTGATGGTTTTCCAGGTCCTACGGTTCGAGATGGAACAAAAAGTAATTGGCAAAGATCTAACCAAGGAACCTCCACGCAGCCCGAACCTTCTCCTCGGCGGTTATCCGATCCTGGGCCGGACGCTCGATAAATGTCGGGCGCTGCTGGCAGGAAATATCGGCGAGTATCATTTCGATTGTCCACTCGATAATACGCTCTTCGGCTGGAAACGGATCCTCGGCGATAATTTCAAAGCGGAAGTTGCCACGGGCGCCAGCGACGAAGAGATGGTGAAGTGGCTCGATACCCACGGCCGTCCGAAAACTGATGAAGAGAAAAAGACATGGAGCGTCGAAGTGAAAAGGGCCTCTCTCTACAACGACCCGGCGACTGCGACGCTCTTCGATTGGCTCGACGCCGACGACAAGGCCAGCTTCGCCCCAACCGGATCTTGAGAGGTTAGTCGATAGGGATGTTCGAGAGGGTGCCTGCGAACATATGGCCGGGAGTAGTCTCCACGGTGTGGATGAATTTCCGCATCGAATCGAGTACCGGCACCTCGCGGCGGTCGAAGACTTCGCCCTGCAGCAAACGAAGCACTTCTATCCGGTGTTCCTTCGATTTAATGAAATGAGTGAAGGCAGGCAGCAGCTTGTAGTAAAGCCGGATGAACTCATACCAGATCTCCGTCCCGGAGCGGAGTTTGGTTTCGTACGGCTTCAGCGCTGCCTCACTAAAATCCTTATTCTCAAAGGCGTAGCGGATTCGTTCCGCTGAATACTTTGCGCTGAAGAGCGCAACGCTCACGCCAGAGGAGAAAATAGGGTCCACAAACCTGGCCGCGTCGCCGATCAGGACAAAACCGTTGCCCGCGAAGGTGTCCATCTTATAGCTGTAGTCGCCCTCCAGCTTGAAGTCTCTCACTTGCCTGGCATCGCGCATTGCATGCTTCAGATCGGGATTGGAGTCGACATACTTTTGAAAGTACGCGCCCGGTTCCATGCGTCCGTTCTTGAAAACTGACTTCTCCGCGACAATCCCCATTGACGTGATTTCTTCGGTAATGGGAATCTGCCAGGCCCAACCTCTTTCTACGGGTAGGAAATAGATGTGGATATATTCCGAGGAATCGGTCTGGCTCTTGTCAACATTCTCAAACCAGGCGTGGACGGCGAATTGATCGAAGATGGGATCGTTCTTTTTCACCTTCAGTTGTTTCCCGAGCAAAGTGTGGCGACCACTCGCGTCCACCACCATGCGTGCCGGCACATCGATCTCCTGATCGGCAAAGCGCATCCGCACACCGCAAGCGTAGTTTTTATCATCGAACAAAACCTTGGTCGCACTGACGCCTTGGTAAACCTTCGTGCCGAGGCTCTCGGCGTGCTTGAGCAGGAGGAGGTCGAACTTCTCCCGGTCGACGTGATAGGTGTAATCCTGCTTCACATGCGGCGAAGGGAATTCACTGAAGGCAATGGCAGCTTCGCCTTTCTTGATGGGTGGGTGCCAGGAGGCGCCGTGCTTCTTGACGAAGCCTTCCCGTTCCAGCACCGGCAAAAAACCGATCTCGTCAAACACCTGCACCGAGGACATGACCATGGATTCGCCGACGTGTGGCCGGGGATGGTTCGCGGCCTCGTAAATCGTATTCTTGATGCCCGCTTTTGAGAGATAGCATCCCAGCGCCGAGCCGGCCGGTCCACCTCCGATAATCACCACGTTGTCGGATTTCGAATTCATAATTTTAGTTTAATTGGATGCTGAAGATATTCCGGCGAGCGGAAGATTTCCCGCACCAGATACCATTGCTCAACCTGGACACTAAAGCATTGTTAATACCGCGCTGTCCGGCATTTGTCATTTTGCTGCCACTATGTCGTCATTGTCGGTAGGCGAGGATTTCAACATGGATTTATCTGCTGCCAGCGCGTTTGTGATGATCGTCAGCGAGAATTTTGCGCAGTACCCGATCGAGACCCAACGGAGCCTTCTGGAAGGCCTTTACCAGCTGGCGGACGAATGCCAGGAAGATTTGGATGAGTTACCAGACAGCCCCGTGAACGCGGACCTTAGGACGAGCCTGCTTTTATCGAAAATCCTGATCAGCGACGCATTCAAGAAGGGTGAGTTCCGCGAGGGATTTCGACACGCGGCGCAATGCTTTTGGCCCATGGTCGCCCCGGATTTCGAGAGATGTGAGCACTGCTAGAGTTACTCAAGCTTCGACTCCTATCCATTGGTAACGCCGCCGGATTCCGTAGCGTCAGCGGGATGAGCCCTCCGTTGGCCTGTCGTTTGCATGACAAAAGCGTTACATCTGCGCGGCCGTGCAATTCATATTTGCCAAACGGATGGAAGTATCAGACAAACCTATATCTCGAAGCGGGCTTCCGAGCTCCCGGGCCCCAAACTGGACCATTGGAGGTCTAATTACATTCCCATGAAAACTGACGTTCTAATCATTGGCGGAGGCCCCGGTGGCGCCGCCGCCGCCATGTTCCTGCTCCGAGAAGGTATTACTCCGCTCATCCTCGAGCAGGAAGAATTCCCCCGCTTTCACATTGGTGAATCTCTTACCGGTGAAGCTGCGCAGGTGCTGCGCCGCCTCGGCTTGGGCGAGAAAATGGACGCGATGGAAAATCCCATTAAGCACGGGGTGAGGGTTTACGGCACGAATGCCGCCACGACCTGGTATGTGAAGGTCTCCTCGCGCGACGCAGACTGGAATCTCTACGACAATACCACCTGGCAGGTGCGCCGGAGCGAATTTGACCAGATGATGCTGAAGGAAGCCGTCGATCGTGGCGCGAAAATCGTGCGCGGGACGGCAATCAAGGCGCTGACTAACGATAAAGGAGCGCTCATCGGCATTCGAGTCCACTACCCAGGTGGCGCAGAGGAAGACATCTCGACCAAAGTAGTGCTGGATTGCTCCGGCCAGGCGACCTTTCTCGCGAACCAAAAAGTTACCGGTCCGAAATACATGGGCAGCTACGACAAACAGGTGGCCTTTTTCAGCCATGTCCGCGGCGCCATCCGAGGGAGCGGCACAAAAGGCGAAGAGGCCAGGGACAACACGCTCATCTTTTACGATAAGAAGTTTCACTGGGCCTGGTTTATTCCGATCGACAAGGAGGTGGCGAGCCTCGGGATGGTGACGCCACGGGCCAAATTTATCGAGAAGAAGCAGACCCCGGAAGAGTACTTCCGCAGCGAGGTCTTTAACATCAATCCCGAGATCGGTCGCCGCGTCGCCAAGCTCGATCTCGCGGAGAAGGTGCACGTGATTCCGAATTACTCATATCAGGTGCGTGGCTTTTGCGGAAAAGGCTTCATCTGCATCGGTGACTCGCATCGCTTCATCGACCCGATCTTTTCCTTTGGCGTCACGGTCACGATGCGGGAGGCGGAATTTGCTGCGCTGATCGTGCAGGAATATCTCGAGGGGAAACTCGACGATAAGGAGAATCCATTCGCAGAGCATCAGATGGCCTGTGAAAAAGGCATCGATAACCTGGAAGACATGATCGATCTTTTCTGGGAGCAGCCGTTCGCTTTCGCGACCTTTGTCCACTCCCGCTATGTCGAACAGATGACCGACGCTTTCGCCGGGCGCATCTACGAGTCTGAGCATCAACCCTCGCCTTCGATCCTGTCCTTCCGTAAGTTACTCAAACGCACCCGGGAGTACGACGCCGACGACTATTCCATCCCGATCGGATCGCGCTATCACCCCGAGCGCGCCCCGCTCTGGGCTCCGGATTCGCCGGAGCCTGGGACCGAGGAATGGATCGCAAAGGGACAGGGGCGCGAGAAAATGGAAAACGCAAGGACCTAGGAACGGACTAGCAGGTCGGTTTTGCACCAGGGTATCGTTCCGGCAGCGTGACTGCATAACCCTCATCAATTTGCGATGAGGCTATGACCCGAGGGCCATTCCATCTGAATTGACGAGCGTAGGGCGCCCACTCGAATGCGAAGCACGGCACGACTCTATCTGTTGATTGTGGGCCTTGCTGCCTTCGGCATGCTCATGATCTTGCATGCCGGGCATCGCTTGCACAGGCATGATTTGCCGGCAAAGACCTCCAGCGCGCTCGAAGTAAATCGCCTCGCTGTTCCCGCTCCGACGACTTCGCTCGGCGAATCGATTCAGGATCGTTTGCAACAAAACGCGCAAGACCCTCTTAGTCGATTCTTCCTGCAACTTTTCGCGATCATTACCCTCTCGTATTCCGTCGGCTGGATCTTCACACGCTGCGGTCAGCCAGCGGTGGTCGGTGAGATGCTTTCGGGCGTTCTCCTTGGGCCTTCGCTCTTTGGGTTACTCGCGCCTCAAGCTTTTCAGTTTGTCTTTGCGGCCTCTTCCATCGAACCCTTGCGCCTTCTTAGCCAGGTCGGCGTCTGCCTTTTCATGTTTGCGGTGGGCATGGAAATGGACTGGGCCGAATTGCGCGAGAAAGCTTCCAGCGCCATCCTCATCAGCCACGCCAGCATCGCCATTCCCTGTCTCCTCGGCGCTGGGTTCGCCCTGCTCTTCTATGATCGCCTCGCCCAACCCGGCGCCCGCTTTGCGGCCTTCGCCCTCTTCGTGTCGATCTCGATGAGCATCACCGCTTTTCCCGTCTTGGTTCGAATCCTACAGGATCGCGGTATTCTCCAAACTCCGTTAGGCAGGTTGGCTTCGGCTTGTGCGGCGGTCGGCGACGTGACGGCCTGGGCCCTTCTCGCCCTCGTTGTCGCCGTCGCGAGGTCCTCCGATTTTGGTTCGGCTGCATTTTGTCTGGGACTCGTGCTCCTTTTTGTCGCGGTGATGTTTCTCGTTCTCAAACCAAACTTGCCTCGCTGGTTGGGGAAAGAGGCATTCGATCGACCACAGCCGTCGAAGGGCGTCCTCGCCATCGTCATCGCTATCGTGCTCGCCTCCGCACTCTGCACCCAACTGCTCGGCATTCGCGCCCTCTTCGGTTCGTTCGTGGCGGGCCTTGTCATGCCAACGGCCGCCGGGTTTCGCGTCAAGCTGGGCATCCGTATTGAAAACATTAGCTCCGTCCTGCTCCTGCCGGTCTTTTTTGCCTTTTCTGGATTACGGACGGAAATCGGCCTGGTGCACGGTCGAGTGGATTGGCTCATTTGCCTGCTCATCGTCGTTCTTGCCACGGTCGGGAAGCTCGGTGGGAGTTCGCTCGCTGGCCGCCTCACGGGTCTTGGATGGCGCGACAGCCTGCAACTTGGGGCACTCATGAATACCCGGGGCCTGATGGAGCTGATTGCGCTAAACCTCGGTTACGAGCTCCACATCCTCTCGCAACGAGTCTTTAGCATGCTCGTTCTGATGGCGCTCGTTACCACCATCATGACCGGCCCGCTTTTGACTTTGTTTGGACAGAACGCGCCCAGGAGTCGTTTCCGTAGGCCAAGAGAGGCGGCCTGAGCGCGGCCTGCAATCGCGGACCTCTCGTTCGTGTGCGCCAGGCCGAAAATTGCACGGGGGAGGAACCTCGGGGTCAGCTTCAGAGTCGCGCTGTTCCGTCCGGGAATTGGAAGGGTTGAGAGGCAGTCACATGGGCGAAATTCTGAAGCTGCCCCCGATCCCTGCTGGCGAACGGTGGCGGCAAACGCAGCGCGGCAGCGAAGATCGTGCGGGTTAACTTCGAGAAAACCGAAGTGCGGCCTCCGCGCAAACGCCTTTTTGCCTCAAGAGAGCTGACCCATCGCTCCGCAGGGATTGCGGCAGCGTCCTCTTGCTTCCTGGGATTGACGCTTCGCTCCACCTGAAACTTCATTTTTACCTAACGATTCGCATTTTCCCTCGCTAAACTCGATTTCGGCAACACGCCCTTTAGAGCGTTTTCAAGAAACCTGTAGCCGATTCGAAGCGCTGGAGGCGCGACCGACATTAGTCCCGGGCGCGAGCCCGGGGATTTGGCCTCTGCATTCAAGTTAGTCCCGGAGGGGCGACAGAGAACGCTCTCACTCCTTCCGCCCCTCCGGGGCTGGGTCCGATCAATCTCGGAAACCCCGGGCTCACGCCCGGGGCTACATTCTTTCGCACCTGCCGGTGCTTCATGCGGCTACACCTTTATTGAACTCGCTCTAGACGTGACCCACGTTCTTTCCCGCGTCCAAAGGTCGACCGCGACTCTCTGAAAATGTCAAACCGTTTAGACGTGGCCCTGATTTCCCGCTGCTACACAGTGCAGAGCATTGGACGCACCGAAAAGCAAAGGTTGCGTTGGTGTAGCGTCCGCTGTCTCAGCGGATCGAGCGGCGTAGCTCACGCCCAAGAACATGCGCCGAGGACAGCGCACACTACAAAATAAAAACTGATTCAGGGAACACCCAGACCAAGACCCGTCTTCAGATGGCGCGGGGTACGTAAGTCCCAGGTTTCCCACGTATAGTCTACGGAATAGGGCGCCTTCTTGTTCGATTGCGTCCCCATCTTGAAAAGTGCGATCACTCCGTCATCACTTACGGCACCTAACTCCGAGACCGGAGTAATCCAGACCTCCGCTTGTTCGCTCTTTGTCGATCAGGAGCAGCAGCACCTTTCCCTTAGCGCTGCGAATGATTTGTGTGATGACCTCGGGATAGAAAATAGTGCCAAGCAAGTTCTGTCCCACGAGAATCTCGGTTTTTTCCTTCGCAAGCCAGCGAAAGCGAACGACCTTCCCTGACGCTATCTTCCAATCGGTAGCACCTCTGAAAACGTAGTCTTCAATTTCAAATGACGGGTTTTCTGCCTTAGCGAGCAAACATAAAAAAAGCTCACCTACGAGAAGGCAGCGCAGCGATTTTGACAGCCTCATGGTGTCGA
>JBDTCM010000256.1:0-7470 GCA_039923575.1 Chthoniobacterales bacterium | reverse complement strand
GTCCCAAAGGCGAACGATGCGCGCCTGAAATATCTTCTTCGGAAATACGTTCACAATCGTTGAAACTCCTCCTCGACACGGACGTCCTGATGGACGTTGCGCTGGGCCGGCCAGGCTTTGGTCCGGTCAGCCGGGACCTTCTGGAATGGTGCCAGCACACACCGCAAGCGGCCCTGGTGGCGTGGCACACCATGTCGAATCTTTTTTATCTGCTCAGCGCCGCTCGCTCGCCCGCTTTCGCCCGCACTTTTCTGGGCGGGCTGTTGGACTTTGCGACCGTGGCGAGCGGTGACACCGAAAGTGTGCGGCACGCGTTGGCGATGCGGATGTCCGATTTCGAGGATGCCTTACAGGTCGCCCCCGCGATTTCAAGTAACGTCGACTTCATCATTACAAGGAATGTCGGGGACTATCGTGGTTCGCCAATTCCTGTTCTCAGGCCGGTCGATTTCCAAAAGCGATTTGCGACTGGGAAATGAACAGCACTGAGGCCTGCATCGCGCTCAACATGCTGGCCCACATGGGGCCGGTGCGACTGCGCAAGTTGCTCGAAGTCTTCGAAACGCCGGAACGCATTTTGTCGGCGAAGCGACCCGCGCTCCGCGCCATCGACGGGATCGGCAACGAAGTCACGGAGCAGATCGCGACTTGGGAAACCTCGATCGATCTTTCTGCGGAGCTCGAACGCATCCGCGAGTTCGGCGCGGAGGTCATCACCGCGCAGTCGCCGACTTATCCGCGGCAGCTGCGCGAAATCCACGCACCACCCATCGTGCTCTACGTCTGGGGTGAACTGACGGAGCGCGATCAGCATGCCATCGGGGTGATCGGTTCGCGGCGAACCAGTCATTACGGCGCGGAGTGCGCGAAGAAGCTTTCGTATCAGCTCGCTTACGCGGGCCTTACCGTCATAAGCGGGCTCGCGCGCGGGATCGACACGGCCGCGCATCAGGGGGCGCTTGCCGCCAAAGGCCGCACGATTGCCGTGATCGGCTCGGGCCTCACGAAGCTCTATCCGCCCGAGAATGCAGCGCTGGCCGACAAAATCCGCAGCGGCAATGGCGCGGTGATTTCCGAATTCTCGATGGCAGTCGAGCCGGACCGCCAGACGTTTCCGATGCGCAACCGCATCATCAGCGGCTGGAGCCACGGCATTCTCGTCGTCGAAGCCGGCCTGAACAGCGGCGCGCTCATCACCGTCGCCCAGGCCCTCGAGCAGGGCCGATCGGTATACGCGGTGCCCGGTCACATCAACGCCCCGACCGCGCACGGCTCGAATCGCCTCATCCAGCAAGGCGCGAAACTGGTCATGGACGCGAGCGACATTCTCGACGACCTGCAAATTCTGCTCCCCGACAAGCAGAAAATCCCGGAGGCCGCGGCCCGCCCGTTGCCCGAATTGACTGAGGACGAACGGCTCGTTTACGACGCCATCAATCCGACCGAAACGCCGATCGACCGCATCGCCGCAACGAGCAATCTTTCCAGCGCCACCGTGTCGTCCGCTCTACTCCGGCTGGAGCTGAAGCACCTGGTCAAACAACTGCCCGGAAAATATTTCGTGAAGCTGTCGTAGCGCGCCCCGTTCCTGCTGCTGCGACTTGCAAACCTCGCCAACGAGGTCTACTTGGCATCCCTTCATGGCCAAAACCCTCATCATCGCCGAAAAGCCCAGCGTGGCGCAGGACCTTGCCCGCGCTCTCGGGAAGATCCCCAAGAAGGGCGACCATTTCGAGAATGACGAATACGTCATCGCCGCGGCCGTCGGCCATGTCGTTGAGCTCGAAATGCCGGAGGACATCGACAAGAAGAAATACGGCTTCTGGCGTCTCGAGACGCTCCCGATCATTCCCGAAAAATTTGGGTTAAAGCCGATCGCCGATTCGAAGGACCGCTTCAATCAGCTCAAGAAACTGCTCCATCGCAAAGACGTCGATACCGTTATCAACGCCTGCGACGCCGGGCGCGAAGGCGAGCTGATCTTCCAGAATCTCTACCAGCTCTCGAAGGCGAAGTTGCCCGTAAAGCGTGCCTGGATGCAGACCATGACCGCCAGCGGCATCCGGGAAGCGTTTCAGTCTTTGCGCGATGGCAAGGAGATGGCCGGCCTGGCCGATGCGGCGCGCTCGCGCAGCGAGAGCGACTGGCTGATCGGGATCAACGGCACACGCGCCATCACCAAGCGCATGTTCGGCTCGCGTGGCGGCAACGTCGCCTCCGTCGGTCGCGTGCAAACGCCGACGCTCGCGATCGTTTTCAACCGCGAGCTGGAGATCCGCAATTTCCAACCGCGCGACTACTGGCGCGTGATCGCGGAGTTCGAGGTCGCGAAGGGAACTTACGAAGGCGTCTATCAACGACCGGATTTCAAGAAAGACGCAAACGACGAACACGACCGGATCGATCGCGTCTGGGAGAAGGCCATGGCCGAAGCTGCGCTCGCTGCCTGCCAGGGCCACCCGCTCGCGAAAGTTTCCGAGGAGAAAAAATCATCGAGCCAGGCTTCGCCCCGTCTTTACGATCTGACCACGCTGCAGCGCGAAGCGAACAATCGCTTCAGCCTTTCCGCGCGCCGTACTTTGCAGATCGCGCAGGCCCTTTACGAGCGCCACAAGGTCATCACTTATCCGCGAACCGATTCGCGCGCGTTACCCGAGGATTACATCGCGACCTGCCAACAAACGTTAGGCCAACTTCCCGGCGATCTCGCGAAGCACGGTCAGACCGTGCTCGACAACGGCTGGGTGCGCCCGAACAAACGCATCTTCAACAACGCGCAAATCTCCGACCACTTCGCGATCATCCCGACCGGCACCGCGCCGAGTCACCTCGACGAGATGGAAGGGAAAGTCTACGACATGATCGCGCGACGTTTCGTGGCCGCTTTTTTTCCGGCGGCGGAGTTTGATATCACCACGCGCATCAGCACGGTCGCCTCCGCGCACGCTTTCAAGACGGAAGGCAAAGTTCTGACCGTGCCCGGCTGGCTCGCGGTCTATGGCAAGACCACGGTGGACGATTCGGTCGATGCCAAAGCGCTGCCGGCGTTGAGTGCCGAAGATAAAGCCCAGGCGAAAACGATCGCCGCCAAGCTGCACGCCGAAACGACCAAGCCGCCACCACGCTACACGGAAGCGACCCTCCTTTCCGCGATGGAACGTGCCGGCAAGCTGGTCGACGACGAAGAAATGGCGGAGGCGATGAAAGAGCGCGGTCTCGGCACGCCCGCGACGCGCGCCGACACGATCGACGGCCTCATCAATCAAAAATACATGGAGCGAAATCAGCGCGAGCTGATCCCGACGACGAAAGCGGAATCTCTCCTCCAGTTCCTTTCCGCGGTCCACGCCGACGCGCTCACCCTGCCGGACATGACGGGCGAATGGGAATACAAGTTGCGCCAGATGCAGCATGGCAAATATGCGCGCCGCGATTTCATGGCGGAAATCGTCGAGGTCACCCAGGGCATCGTCGAGCGCACGAAGAATTTCGAAGAGGACGAATCCAACTCGCGCGTCACGGACATCATTTCACCGACCGATGGTCAGCCGTTGGTCGAGACTTTGCGCGGGTTCAAGTCGCAGGACGGCGTGCTCATGATCTACAAAGTCATGAGCGGTCGCAAAATCGAAGAGGTAGAAGTGCGCGAGTTGCTGGAGAAAGGTGAGATCGGTCCGCTCGACGGATTTGTCTCCGCGAAAACGGGCAACCGTTTTCCTTCCAAAATCAAAATCGTCGACGACGAAAAGAATCCCGGCCGCAGGAAAGCGGAGCTGGATTTTGGCAACAAGGTGGATGTGAACACGCTCGCGCCATTCTGGACCGATCCGAAAAGCGGCGCGGAATTGTGCGAGGCGCCGACCAACTACATCCTGCGCGAGCGCGACGGCGACGGCTGGAAGGAAACGTTCAAAGTCGGCCGCCTGATGTGCCAAAAGGAAATCTCGCGCGAGCAGGCGATCCAGCTTGTGACCGTCGGAAAAACCGACCTGATCGAAAAATTTACCTCAAAGAAAGGCCGGCCCTTTGATGCCTATCTCGTCAGGCACGGGGCCAAAATGACCTGGGAATTTCCGCCGCGTAAACCACGCGAGGGTGGGGCGAAAAACGGCAAAGGTGCGCCCCGCAAACCCAAGCCGCCGCTCGACCTGACGAAAGCGGTCAAGCTCAGCGAAAGCAAAATTCACCACGGCGATCTTTATCAAACGGAAGACGCTTTCGTCGTCGCCAAGCCGCAGGCGGACGGTTCGCCGAGAGTTGTTTTCGAATTGAAACGCAATCTTTGCGGCAAGGAAATTTCGGCCGAGGACGTGGAACGTTTGGTGGAGTTGGGCAAGACCGGTTTGATCGAAGGTTTTATTTCGAAACGCGGCTCGAACTTCAGCGCGTATCTCACGCTTTCGAAGGACAAGAAAAAGGCCGAGTTCGAATTTCCGCCGCGTTAAGGCGTAACGAAAATCCGGCGCGTCTTTTTCGGCGGAGGACGCGCTTCCGCGCGTCCCTCCGGGAAAAATTTTCGCACGGACCACGAAATTTCTTGTGCTTCTCCGCGCTACAACGTGTAGTGGAGGCAGTTCTCTCGACCACATTATGCGCTGTCCAAAGTGCGGAAATCGCGATGACAAGGTCATCGATTCGCGGCAATCACGCGACTGTTCCAGCATCCGGCGGCGCCGCGTTTGTCTTGCCTGTGCTTTTCGCTTCACCACTTACGAAGAAATTGAACGAACTGATTTGCGTGTGATTAAACGCGACCGTCGCCATGAAGTTTTCGATCGGCGCAAGCTCGCCAACAGCATCGCGAAAGCGTGCGAGAAACGATCGATCAGTCTCACCACGCTCGAAGAAACGGTCGACGACATCGTGCATGATATCGAAACCGGTGGGCGCGAGGTGAACTCGACCGTACTGGGCGACAAGGTGCTGGCGAAGTTGCGCGAACTCGATGAGGTTGCTTATCTGCGCTACGCGTCCGTGCACCGGCATTTCGAGGACGTCGATCAATTCGTCGACGAAATCCAGGCGCTCGGCCGCCGGATCAAACCCAATGCTCAGCAGCCTGAGTTGTTCAACGAACCCGCAAAAAATGGTCGCGTTTAAAGAAGAATTCCCCTACCTCCGCTCCGAATCCGGACAACTCTTTGAGTTCAACCGCGATTGGTTGCACGCCGCGATCACGCAAGCGGCCGATCGCGCCGGCTACCCGAGCTGGTGGCTGACCGAGCACGTCACCGAGAGCATCGCCTTTTATTTGCGGCTGCGGACGGATGAGTCGGTCGTGGCGTTCAGTCAGCTCAACCAGACCGTCCGCTACGTCTTGAAAGTGATCGGCTACAAGGAAATCGTGCCGCACTTCAAGCCAACGCCGCCGCCGATTTCGGTTTCGCTTTACGAGATCGCGGAGGCGGCGGGCGCGGGCTATGAACTGGCCTTTTTCGATCTACTCGAAAAAAGGGTCGCGGCGATCATCGAGACCGGTGCGACCGGGCTGCACTTTTTTGGTTTGCAGCCGACGATTAAACATCTGCGCGGGGTCAAGACCTGGACACGCGCTTGCGATGCGCTGCGCGAGGAAGTGACCTGCTTCATTCGCGAGAAGATCTGCAGTGGCGCTGAGGTGGCGGAATTGAACTGCTCGATTCGATGACGATCTTCGAGAAGATCGTCGCGCGCGAGATTCCGGCGAAGATCGCTTTTGAAGATGACGAAGTGATCGCGTTTCACGACGTCAATCCGCAGGCGCCGGTGCATGTCCTGATTGTTCCGAAGCGCGTCGTCCCTCGACTGGCCGAAGCGAGCGAATCGGATCAGGCGTTGCTCGGCCGGCTGATCCTGACCGCGGCGAAAGTGGCGCGCGATCTCGGGATGAGCGGGAGCGGTTATCGGGTGGTGATCAACAACGGCCCGGACGGAGGTGAAACCGTGCCGCATCTGCACGTCCACTTGTTAGGCAAGCGCGCCCTCGCCTGGCCGCCTGGCTAGCTGTTCCGAACGAGGCAAAGGCGATGCTGAGTTTTTGCCACGGATTAACACGGATTAAACACGGATAGGAGGATGCTGGAACCAGACGAGCCTCATCCCGACAAGCTGCTGCAATCCGCAATACGATCGACGTGACGAAGCTCAATTGCTCAACGTCTTAAAAGCGATCGGCATTAGAGTCGGCCTGCTCGTCAACTTCGGAAGAACGAAGGTCGAGTACAAGCGCCTCATTTTCTAAATCCGTGTTCATCCGTGTTCATCCGTGGCAAGAATGAATTTTTCTTCGACGGTCAGAAGGAAGGCTTGGCCAGGGGGATCACATCCCCATGATCTGATAACCGCCGTCGACGTAAAGCACCTGGCCGGTGATCGCGGCCGCGCCGTCGCTGGCGAGAAACAATCCCGTCCCGCCAAGTTCTTCGAGCGTGCAACTGCGGCGGAGCGGCGCGTGCTCCTGGTAATGTTTGATCATCAGGCCCAAACCGGAAACGCCGCGGGCTGCGAGCGTGTTCATCGGCCCGGCGGAAATGCAGTTTACGCGGATCTTTTTCGGACCGAGATCGTAGGCGAGGTAGCGTGTGCTCGCTTCGAGGCTGGCTTTGGCCACGCCCATCACGTTGTAGTGCGGCACGACTTTCTCGGACCCATAGTAAGTCATCGCCACGATGCTCCCGCCGTCCGTCATCATGGGCGCGGCGGCGCGGGCGAGCGCGACTAACGAATAGGCGCTGATGTCGTGTGCGGTTTTGAAAGCCTCGCGCGAGGTGCTTAGGAAATCGCCTTCGAGCGCTTCCTTGGGCGCGAAGGCGACGGAGTGGAGGAGAAGATCGAGGCGATCGGTCTGTCCTTTTACTTTTTCAAAAAAGGAAGCGATCTCCGCATCACTTGAGACATCGCAGGTATAAAGTGGCGTCTCCGCACCGAACTCGCCGACGAGTTCCTCGACGTTTTCTTTCAGGCGTTCGCCCTGGTAGTTGAAAATCAGGCGCGCGCCGGCGGCGGCCCAGGCGCGGGCGATCGCCCATGCGATGCTGCGTTTGTTCGCGACGCCGAAGACGACGCCGGTTTTGCCTGCGAGAATTTGGTCTGCCATAACGGGGGACTTTAGCGGCTTTGCGGCGGGGCGAAAGGTTGTAGACGCCTCCCTCTGGGAGGCGCGAGGGTTCGTTGCGTTGCCTGGGTCGATACCCACGCTTCGCAGAGCGAAGCGACTACATTGCTTCGCGGCCCGCGTGCATCTAATAGTGATGCATGAAGGTGAAAGTGATCGTGACGCCGAAGGAGACTGTGCTCGACCCGCAAGGCGCGGCGGTGCGCGAGGCGATGCAGCATTTGGGGTTCAGTGGCGCGCGCGAGGTGCGCGTCGGTCGCTACCTGGAGATCGAACTCGATGGCGACCCGGTGGAGCAGGAACCAAAACTGCGCGCGCTTTGCCACGATCTGTTCTCGAATCCAGTGATTGAAGATTACCGGCTCGAAATGCCTAAC
>JBDTCM010000255.1:0-9048 GCA_039923575.1 Chthoniobacterales bacterium | reverse complement strand
GCGAAAATGCGCGCCCGGAGGACCTCCCGGTCAATCCTTGCAAGGCGAAAAACCTCACTAACATGCGCAGCCAGGGCGACGGCAAAGGCATTCAATTGGAAGCGCCCTTAAAGATGACCCTGGAGCGTGCGATCGAGTACATCGGAGCGGATGAGTACGTGGAAGTGACTCCGAAATCCCTTCGTCTGCGCAAGCGCGTGCTCGATGCCAACGCCCGCAAGCGCGCCGCCAACGCCGTCGCGGCCTAACGAACGCGCGCCCGCTCGCTTTTCGTTTGAACCGAACGGCTGGTCAGCCGAAGAACCAGGTGAAAGGCTCGCCATGAAAGTCGCCGCCGCACAAATCGACTGCACGCTCGGAGACATCTCCGTAAACGTGCGAACGATGCGCGACTTTGCAGAGCGCGCCCGCACGGCGGGTGCTGAATTGGTCGTCTTCCCGGAAATGGCGGACACCGGTTACGCGATGGGAGTCATCCGCGAGAAGGCGACCACGTGGAGTGAGGGCGCGGTGCCGGAGCTGCAAGAAATCGCGCGCACATTTTCCATCGCGATCATCGGCGGCGTCTCGGAACGTGAGGGCGATGTGATCTACAACACGCAGGTCGCGATCGATTCTTCGGGGGCGATCGTGGCGAAGTATCGCAAGACGCATCTCTTTAAGCCGATCGAGGAGGATAAATGTTTCGCGCCCGGCGCCGAGCTGATGAGCGTGGCGTTCGGGCCGGTCACGTTTGGCCTAACGATCTGTTACGATCTGCGTTTTCCGGAAATCTATCGCACGCTCGCCGTCCACCATCGCGCCAACACTTTCGTCATTTCTTCGGCCTGGCCCTTTCCACGGTTGGAACATCAGCGCGTTTTGGCGACGGCCCGCGCGATCGAAAACCAAAGCTACGTTGTCCTCGCCAATCGCGTCGGCCGCGATGAGGGCGTGCCGTTCTGCGGATCGTCCGTCGTGATCGATCCCTCTGGCGTGGTGGTGGCCGCGGCATCGGCCGATCGCGAAGAGCTGGTCGTGGCGGACCTGTCGACGGAAGTGCTGCGAACGGTTCGCGAACGAATGCCGGTTTTCGAACAACGGCGGCCGGAACTCTACGGCAAACGCGACCACTAGATCTCGCCGGTTTGAAGAGTCTTGGACAGCCGCCTGGATTCGGGCAAACTCTTCCCATGGTCGAGGGGAAAGTCGCCGGCATCAGGTTCCGCACGGTGGCGTTGCTCTGCGCATCGCTCACTGTCCTGGCCGCGTTGCTCACGTTCATCGGCTGGATTTCCGGCCTCTCCCTCCTGGCCAGCGTGCGCGCGCGTTACATCCCGATGGCGCCGAGCACAGCGCTTTGTTTTTCACTCCTCGGGCTCGGACTAGTGCTGCAGTTGCAACGCCTCAATCTACGCTGGATCTCGCGCGTGCTGATGGCGGTCGTGCTCGTCATCGCTTTCGCAAAAGTAGTGGAATTCTTGAGCGGCCTTCGTTTCGGCATTGATGCCTGGTTTGTACGGAATCCGGAAATGTTCGGGGCGGTGCCGACAGGTCGAATGGCGCCGATGACGGCGTTGAATTTTGTTTTCAGCGCGCTCGGTCTGCTCGCATTGACGGGGCGAAAGCTGAGAGGTTGGGCGGGCCCGTTAGGCGCGCTCACGACAATCATCAGCAGCGTGATTCTGGTCGGTTATTGACCCGCCAATTGCGCGAAAAAAATCAGCAGATGGAGGAGGAACTGCAAATGGCGCGTGAACTGCAAACGGCTTTGTTGCCGCAACAGTTTCCGACCATCCCAGTGGGCGCGCAGCCGCATGAGAGCGCCCTAAGTTTCCTCAGCCTCTATTTTCCCACCGGCGACGTCAGCGGCGACTTCTTTAGTGTCTTTCCCGTCGGCGAAAAAGCGGCCGGTGTGCTCATTTGCGACGTCATGGGTCACGGGGTGCGATCCGCACTCATCACCGGCATGATCCGCGGCCTGGTGGAAGAACATGCGCGCCTTGCCGCCGACCCGGGGGAACTGCTCACCCGCATCAACCGCGCACTGACCGTGATCCTGAAGCAGGCCGGCACAACGATGTTTGCGACCTGTTTTTATGTCGTGGCCGATGTGCAACGTGCGGAGCTGCGTTTTGCCAACGCCGGTCATCCGAGCGCGCTGCACGTGCGCCGCAACGGCGCCTCGGCCGAAAAACTCGACGGCCAGGAGTCGCGCGGCCCGGCCATGGGAATTTTTCCCTCTGCGACCTACAACACCACGACGCGGGCGATGGCCAAGGGCGATCTCGTCATGCTCTTCACCGACGGGCTTTTCGAAGTCGAGGATGCGACCGGCGCATTCTTTAACGAAGAAATGCTGCGCACCACCGTAAGCCGTCACGCCGCCCTCGCGCCGGAAGAATTTTTCAACCGGGTGCTGGGTGACATTCGTAAGTATTCACAAAGCGACACTTTCGCGGACGACGTTTGCGTCGTCGGAATGCAAATTCGGCACACGGAATAATGCAGCGTGAAATCAAAACCTCGGCGAATCAAAGTGAACGATCGGATGCAGCGCGGTTATGAGTACCTCCTCACCAAACCGACCGGGAAAGAGTTCGCGCCCGGCTTCAAACCGGAGCTGACCCCGAAGCAACTGCTGCGACTCGGTGTCTTCGGCGGGAAATACATGACAGACTGCGCGGCGGAGTTTCCCGAGGACTGGTTGGCGCAGGCCAAACTCTGTCCCGATCGCCATGACCCGACGCTGAACTTCTTCGGCGTGAACGCTTCGCAGCCGCTCTCCATCTGGCGGGAGAAAGGCTGGATTTATCCCGAAGATCCGCGCGGCTGGTTCCAGTGGTATTGCCGCTACTATCTCGGCCGCCGCTGCACGGATGACGAGCGCCAGATCAAACGCTGGCGCGCGGTCCGCCGCCACATCGGGCAGCTCAAGAAAAACTGCCGGCGCGGCGACGTCACTTGTCGCCCGCAGCAACGGCAGGCCTTGCTCCACTGGGCCTACGACACGCGCAAAATCTGAACGTTCGTTAGGCGAAGGGAGACTGGACGCGCCGAAGCGCGTCCCTCCGGAGGGACCTGCTGCCGCAGGTCCCGTTTGCAGGTCGGCGCGACCCTGTTCACGCCGTGCTCAGGCTGGCGCAGTAGGTCGCATACATGGCGTCGCTCACTTCCACGAGCCGCTTTTGGATGGCCTCGAGGTATTCATGCAGACCGAACTCGAAGATTTCCCCGATGGTCACAAAAGCGACCTCGGAACGGAGCCGGCCCGCGAGCCGCTCCGCTTCGTTCGCGTAGCGGCTTTCATCAACGCCGGAAATACGGTGCAGCGCCGCGTCGAGTGAGTCGATGCAATAACGGATGGAGCGCGGAAATTCCTGATGGGTGATGAGAAACTCCGCCACTTTCCATGGCGCCACCTGGCTGACGTAGAGCTTGCAGTAGGCTTCGAGCGCGCTACACGATTTCAGCACCGCCATCCATTGAATCGTGTCGATGTTGCCGCCGATGTCTTCGCCGGAAGGGAGCAGAATGTGATATTTGACGTCGAGGATGCGCGAGGTGTAATCGGCCCGCTCCAGCAACGCCCCGATGCGGATGAAGTCCCAGCCTTCACCGTGCGTCATGGTGGCGTTGGTGATGCCCTGGAAAAGGTGGGAGCCGGTCACGACGCGCTTGAAAAATTCATGCGGGCTGGCGCGGAGCAGATTCTGCGCGTCCTCGCTTTGCACGAAAAGATAGAGCCGGTTGATCTGTTCCCACATCTCGCTCGAAATTTGTTCGCGCGTGGTGCGGGCGTTTTCGCGCGCAAGGGTGAGACAGGAAAGAATCGAGTTCGGATTTTTCTTCCGCAGTGACAGAAACTCGATCACGGAGCGCTCGTCCGCATGCTCGTAGAGCGAATCGAAAAGATCGGTCTCCTCGAGCGAAGCGATGACCGGCGCCCAATGCTGCATCGCCTCGGCCTCGCCGCCAAGATCGAGGAGCAACTGCAAATTGACATCGAGAATGCGGGCGTCGTTCTCCGCCCGCTCGATGTAGCGGCTCATCCAGTAAAGGGAATCGGCGACGCGGCTTAGCATGGGCGGAATGGGGTATTGGAGTTTTGGAGTGACGGAGTAATGTCAGAGTGCGGCGGCACACCCACACCCAATACTCCATTACTCCACCGCTCCATTACTCCAACTCCTCCTCCACCACCCAGGTGTCCTTGCTCCCGCCGCCCTGCGAGGAATTGACCACAAGCGAGCCTTGACGCAACGCCACTCTCGTTAGGCCGCCGGGGATGATGGTCACCTTTTCGCCGTAGAGAATATAGGGCCGCAAATCGACGTGCCGGCCCTGCATCGTTCCTTCACAAAAAGAAGGCGAGCGCGAGAGCGCCACGATCGGTTGCGCGATGTAGTTGCGCGGATCTTTCCGGATCCGCCCGGCGAAATCCTCCCGTTCCTCCGCCGTCGCCTGCGAGCCGATCAGCATGCCGTAGCCGCCGCTTTCGTTGGCCGCTTTCACGACCAGCTCCGGCAGGTGTTCGAGGATGTATTTGAGATCATCCGGCTGCGCCGCGAGGTAGGTCGGCACATTCTCCAGGATCGGATCCTGGTCGAGATAATAGCGGATCATTTTCGGGACGAAATGGTAGACCACTTTGTCGTCCGCCACGCCCGTGCCGATTGAGTTCGCGAGGCTGACGCGCCCGTGGCGATAAGCGTCGACCAGGCCCGGCACGCCGAGCCCTGAGTCTTTCCGGAAAACGCGCGGGTCGAGGAAGTCGTCGTTGATCCGGCGATAAATCACATCGACCTGCTTGAGCCCTTTGGTCGTGCGCATGAAAACGCAACCGTCCTGCGCGACGAGGTCGCGACCTTCCACAATCTCGATGCCCATGGAGCGCGCGAGAAACGAGTGCTCGTAGTAGGCGGAGTTGTAAATCCCGGGTGTGAGAAGGACGACGGTCGGTTCCTCCGTTGCGGGCGGCGCGATGTAGCGCAGAGCGTTGAGCAATTCCTGGCTGTAATCCTCGACTGGCCGCACCCGGTATTCGGCGAAGAGCGTCGGGAAAATTCGCTTCATCGCCTGCCGATTCTCGAGCACGTAGGAGACGCCCGACGGACAACGCGCGTTGTCTTCGAGCACGAGATAATTGCCACCGCGATCGCGAATCAGGTCGGTCCCGCAGATGTGGATGTAGATGTTGCGCGGCACATCGAAGTGCATGAACTCCGGCCGGAAACTGCTCGCTTCCCAGATGATCTGTTTCGGGATCACCCCGTCGCGCAGGATGTTTTGTCCGTGGTAAATGTCGTGCAGGAAAAGATTGAGCGCGGTGATGCGCTGCGTCAGCCCGCGCTCCACCAGGTCCCACTCGCGCGCCGGGATGATGCGCGGGATCAGGTCGAAGGGAAAAATCCGCTCCGTCCCCTCGTCGTCGTTGTAGACCGTGAAGGTGACGCCCTGGCTGAGAAAACTCGCCGCCGCCAGGTCGCGCTTGCGCTCGAAGTTCGTCGCGCCCATTTCCTTGAAGGTTGCGAGCAACCTGCTGTAATGAGGCCGCGCCACCCTTGGCGCGGAAAACATCTCATCGAAAAAATCGTCCACCTTGTATTTGGAAAAAAGGTCGGACATTGGAATAATCACTGTGTCAGTGCAGCCGAGCCACGCAACGAAAAATGGCGTCACCGCGCCCACCCACGAGGAGGCCTGCGCGCGCGTCGCGGCGCACTTTGGCGAACGCTGGCTGCGGATTTATGCCGGCCGGAAATTGCGCACCGACCCGATTTTTTCGACTGCGTTCGAGTTGTTCGCCGACTCGAATCAGCCGCTCGTCGATGTCGGCTGCGGTGTTGGTCTCCTCGCCTTCTACATGCGGGAGCGCAATTTCCTCGGCCCGATCACCGGCCTGGATCGCGATGCGCGCAAGATGGCGCGCGCGCGGGCGGTGGCGGCGGGTGGCGGCTATCACGGCCTCCAATTCGTCGAGCAGGATGTCTGCGCGCCGATCGCGCAAAGCGGCAACATCGTCCTCTTTGATTCCCTGCATTATCTCCCGCCTGCCGAACAGGCGCACCTGCTCGAGCGCCTCGCCGCCCGCGTCGCACCCGGCGGGACGCTGATTATTCGCGATTGCCTGCGCGATGGGAACGCCCGTTTCTGGCTGACCCGGCTGGCGGAGCGCTTCGCGCAAATGACGACATGGAACATCAATACGCCGCTCCATTTTCCCTCCCGCGCAGAGATTTTCGCCGCCTTCGACGAGACGCAGTTTTCCCACAGCGTCACGCCGCTCTGGGGCCGAACGCCCTTCAACAATCATCTCTTCATTTTTCGCCGACGCGCGACTTGAACGTGGGAGGGGCCTTTGTGCCCCGATGAGCTGGGGTGCCACAACGGATCGGGGCGCAAAGGTCCCTCCCACATTTGAATCGCCCCCGGCTACAACTTCTGCGGCAGGACGCAGCGGTAATTGGCGTTCGTTAGGGTGGCGAGCGTCCGCTCGAGACAGCGCGGATGAAAATCCGGATCCGTCGCGGTGCGATGTCCTTCATGGAGGAGGATAATTGCGCCCGGTTTGGCCTCGCGCAGGATGCGCGTCGCCACCGCATCAGGATCTTTGCTCACCGTATCGAGCCCGCGCACCGTCCAGCCGACCAGCTCCATTTGGCGTCGCCGTAACGCAGGGTGCACGAAAAAATTCTTCATCCCGGCGGGCGCGCGAAAATACTGGCTGGAGATGCCACATCGATCGATCTCCTGCGCGATGCGTCCCGGTGGCAGGCACCAGAACGTCCCGCTCGGATGCGTCGCGGTGTGATTGGCAACCTCATGTCCGGCCGCGCGAATCGCTGCCAGCTCGGCGGGAAATTTCGCGGCGCGTTCTCCGATGACAAAGAAAGTCGCCTTCGCATCGAAGCGCCGCAGGATCTCGAGCAGGCGCGGCGTATGGATCGGGTCCGGTCCGTCGTCGATCGTCAGCCAGACTTCACGCTCCGGCGTTTCAAAATTGGTCAGGACCGGTCCCCACCATTGGCAGTTCGCCACCAGCGTCGGGAAGAGAATAAGCATGTGCGAAGCGAAGAGCACGCCGAGCGCGAGGAACGGATGAAAAGCGACGACGGCGAGAAAGAAGAGCGCGGCCGCGAGCGCAAAGCCAAGAATTAAGCGCCGGCTTAGCTCAGAGCTCATGGCGCAGTTTCTCGAGCAGGATCGAAAGCAGGTTAAGGGACAAAAGTCCGAGCCAGAAAACGCCTAACGGTTTCACCCAGGCGCATTCGTCGCCCAGAAAGGAGAAGGCGATCCCGCTCGTGAGCGCCATGATCACGACGTGCTGAAACGGATTGTTCGTGAGCACGGAATAGAGCCCGAGCCGGCGGAGCACGCCGATCACGAGGAAGTTGAGGTAGTAAAGAATCAGGAACGCCAGCCAGATCGCGAAAGGGAGAAGAAAAAGAACGAGCACCTGCAGCGCCATCGGCCTAACGAACGGAAGAAACAGGCGCGCGCCGAAAACGCAGCTCATGCCGAAGACAAGAATGCCCAGGCCGTACGCTTCCCAGCGGCTGAACTCCGCCCGGCGCACTTTGTGTCCGGCGAGTCGCGCCGCCAGGCGGGGCAGGGCGAAGGCGTAACCAATCTGGCCGGGCGCGGGATCGTTCATCGTTCCGGAAAAATTGGGACTAACGAAAACCATTGCGACCAGTTGGCGGCGATCACGCTTTCGAGCGTGCGACTCCAGTTCCGCATCGCTTCTTCCATCACCCCCTCGCGATCTCGCTCCGAGCGCAGGCAATGGATCGGCGGGCGCGTGATGATTTTATAATGGTGGAACGAGGTCCGCACGATGAAGAGCGGGTAGATCGGCGCCTGCGAAACAAAGGCGAGCATGAAAGGACCGTCCGGCAGCTTCACTTCTTCGCCGAAAAGACAGGCCGCGCGCTGCGAGACGTGCGCGACGGCGCGATCGCCCTGGATGGAAACGATCTCGCCCTGCCGGATGGCATTGAGCAGCTCCAGCGGCAGCGCCATGCTCGAGGTGTTGTAGGCGACCTTGACCGCGCCTGCGCCCGCCCGCTCGAGCGATTCGTCGAGGTGCCGCGCGGTTTGCGCGTCGGCTTCCGGCGCGCGCACCATCCGGATATTGCGCTGGTAACGCTGTGCGAAGAGGGCCGCGCCCAGATCGTAATTTCCCATGTGCGCGGTGAGCAGGACCGCGCCCTGCGCCGCCGCCAGTTGCTCGAGAAACTCCGCGCCTTCCACTTCGTAAGCGAACTCCGTTTTGCCCAACTTGTGATCGGCCGCATCCGCGATCGTCCAGGCGAAATTGTAAAGTGTCAGCCAGGCGCGGCCGAGATTGAGGAGTGGGCTCGAGCCCGGGAGCACGACGCGCAGGTTGCTCAAAATGGCGCGACGCGCCGGAGCGGCGAAGAAGAAAAAGAAGATCGTCCAGAAGAAGATCATGACCGGCCGGAGGTAGAACGGGACGTTCGTTACGCCAAAATCGAGATAGCGCCGCCAGGCGACGCCGCGAACCGCGAAACGATGAAACCAGCGGTGCGAATCGGTCATAAAGTAGTTAAGCGAGGACAGGTCGGTAGGGCGAGACTCTGTCGAGCCTGAGGGGCGCGCTGTCGGGAGCCAAGTCCTCCCTCAGGCTCGACGGAGTCTCGCCCCACCGCTTGCCGTTATCCCGCCTCCGCCGCGGCGCGGACGGGCGCTTCGAGCGTCTGTTTCCGCCTCGCGAAGAGGAAGCGCAGATTGCGCAACTCCGCTTTCCACCAGCGGAAGAGGCCTTTGCGGATCAATTTTTGCAAACGAAAATCGGGCACGAAGCCATCGTAAAGTTCGCGCCAGCCGGAGTTGGCCGCGCCGCAGACCCCATGCGCGATTCGGTTTTTGGCGATGGCGGAGAGGCGGCGGTTGTAGAACTTCATCAGGCTCGCAAAGATCCGGCCGGGCGTGCCTTCGAAGGGCAATTCGAGAAAGGCCCGCTCGGGATGTGCGTAAACTGGCCTAACGAGTCCGATGAAGTAGGTGCCGACATCGAGGAGGAGGGCGGCCGACATCAGGTCG
>JBDTCM010000254.1:0-4012 GCA_039923575.1 Chthoniobacterales bacterium | reverse complement strand
CGGCCGAGCCCCGCACCCCCACGGTTGGGTTCACGGTGGCGGGCCATCCCTCGACCGAAGTCGCGGAGCGTCTGGCAAACGACGCGGTCTTCGTTTCCAACGGCGACTTTTATGCGACCTCGGTGGTGGAGCGTTTGGGTCTGGCGGATGAAGGGCTGGTTCGAGCCGGTTGCGCCTGTTACACGACGAGTGAAGAAATCGAACGTCTAATTTCGGGCGTCCGTGCGATCGCGAGCAACGAAAGATAGAATATGAAAGCATCCTGGCACGACACAACTATCGCGGAGAGTGACGACACCGTCGTCGTTGAAGGCAACCACTACTTCCCGGCCGACTCGATTCGGCGGGAGTTTTTCAAGGAGAGCGACCGGTACACCCATTGTTCATGGAAGGGTGATGCGAGCTACTACGACATCGCGGTGGATGGATCGGTCAACGAAGGCGCCGCCTGGTATTATTCGGACCCGAAGGAGGCGGCCGCCAACATTAAAGGTCGCGTCGCTTTTTGGAAAGGCGTGGTCGTCGATTAGTCGCTGTAGACGTTTCGCTCTCTCCGAGCCGTAAGCTCTTCCGAGCCGGAGGCTGCGAAACGCGGGCACTGGCGCGGCTGCAAGCGTTCGACGCCGCTTCCCCTCGCGTCGCCCAGAGGGCGACGTCTACAGAAGCTGATACGGATCCACGTCGACGGCGACGGCGACGTCTTCGGGGAAGGAAAGTTTGTCGAGCGTTTCGCGAATCAGGCGGCTGAGACGCATGATCGCAGCGCCGCGGATCAGAATATGGAAACGATAGTGACCCTGCAGCTTTTCGAGGGGCGCCGGGGCGGGCGCGCCCAGAGAAAATTCCTCGGGGAGCGTTTCTCCTAAGCGCCGGGCCAGCGTCTCCGCGGAAAAACTAGCGCGCGTTTCATGCTCGGAGCGCACCGTGATCAGGACCGCATGTTTGAAGGGCGGGAAGTCGCAGCGCTCGCGGAACTCCAGTTCCTGTTCGAAATAGCCGGCGAAATCGTGGTGGCGCGCGAATTGGATCGAAGGCGAAAAGGGTGTGTAGGTCTGAACGAAAACTTCGCCCGGCTCTTCGCCCCGCCCAGCGCGGCCTGCGACCTGGGTGAGGAGTTGGAAGGTGCGCTCGCCCGCGCGGAAATCCGGCAGATGAAGCGCGAGATCGGCGTTGATGATTCCGACCAGCGTGACGTTGGGGAAGTGCAGCCCTTTCGCGATCATCTGCGTGCCGACGAGAATGTCGATCTTGCCCGCGCGAAAGGCGTGGAGCGTTTCGCGATAAGCGTCCTTGCGTGTCATGGAGTCGGCGTCCATTCGCCTAACGACGGCCTTGGGGAAGATCGCCGAAACGTTCGCCTCCACTTTTTCCGTCCCGAAGCCGGCATAGATAAGCGCGTTCTCGCCGCATTCCGGGCAGCGCTTCGGGACGGCCGCGCTGTGTCCGCAGAGGTGGCAACTGAGCCGTGCGTTCGTTCGATGGAAGGTGAGGGCGACGCTGCAGTTCGGGCACTCGCGCGCTTTACCGCAGTTGCTGCAGAGCAGAGAAGTCGAGAAACCGCGTCGGTTCAGGAACAGGATGGTTTGTTCCTGCTTCTCGAGCCGCGTGCCGATCGCGGTCCGTAGTTTCTCCGACAAGATCGCGGCCGCTTTTTCTTTTCGGCGCTCCTGCCGCAGATCGACGATGCGGATGAGCGGCATCTGACATTGATCGACCCTTTGGGTGAGCGAACTGAGAACGTATTTCCCACGGGTGGCGTTGGCGTAACTCTCGAGCGAAGGCGTGGCCGTAGTGAGGACGACGGCGCAGTGCTCGAGTTTTGCCCTAACGACAGCGACATCGCGCGCATGATAGCGCGGCGCTTCTTCCTGTTTGTAGGAAGTTTCGTGCTCTTCATCGACCACGATCAGCCCGAGGTTTTCGAGCGGGGCGAAGACCGCGCTGCGCGCTCCGATCACGATCCGGGCGCGACCGGAATGCAACTTGTGCCATTCATCGTGGCGTTCGCCTTCGGATAAATGGCTGTGCAGGACCGCGACCATGTCGGGGTCAGCGGCGAAACGGTTCTTGAAGCGCTCGACCGTCTGCGGGGTGAGCGAGATTTCCGGCACGAGCACGATCGTCGTTTTGCCGCGCGCGAGGGTTGCGCGGATCGCCTGGAGGTAGACCTCTGTCTTGCCGCTGCCGGTTACGCCGTGGAGGAGAATGGGCGGATGCGACTCCGGATTCTCCAGCGCGGTCTCGACGATCTTGAGCGCCGCTTTCTGCTCTTCATTTAAGATCAGTTCGGCGTCAGCAATGAACTGCTCCGTTCCGTGCGGATCGCGCGCGACTGCCTGGCTGCGCAGTTCGGCGAATCCGCGCCTGACGAGCGCCCGCAAAGTGGAATTATCGAGCGAAGTCTGGCGCAACAGATCGGCCGCCGGGATCGGCGCGGCGAGTTGCGCGATCGCCTCCAGCAATTCCGCCTGGCGCGGCGCGCGTTTGCGCAGTTTCTCCATCTCCTCTGCGGTCGCCACGCGTGCCGGACTAACGAAAAGGTGTTTCTTCCAGCCGACTTCTGCGCGCCGGATGACCTGCGGGAGCAGGCTTCGCATCACTGTTTCGATCGGGCAACAGTAGTAATTCGCCATCCAGCGCGCCAACTCGATCAGATTTGCGCTCAGGGCCGGTTTCTCGCCGATCAAGGCCTCGATCGGTTTGATTCCCGTGGCCGGACTTTCCTCGAGCAACGCGACAACGGTGGCGAGGAGCGATTTGTCGCGGAAGGGAACCCGCACGCGCGAGCCGGCCACAACTTTATCGGCGAGCGTTTCGGGCACGGCGTAGTCGAGCTCGCGACGAATCGAGCGGTCGATGATGACTCGGGCGAAGGCGGACATTGCGAAATTAAGATTGCTCACGCCGATCTTGCGTGAGTTGGTTCTGGCGGTGACTTTGCGCGCACCGATAAACTTTATCCGGTTTCTCTCAAAGTGGGAGCCGCGTTTGTGCGGCGATCGGCCGCGGGAAGATCGGGGCGCAAAGGCCCCTCCCACATTTCCAGGTTAATGATCCGCTTTGCCTTCAAGTTCATCATCTGCCTGCTCCTGGCCGCGGCCATGGGGATCGGGCTGCTCGCCTGGCGCTCGGGCGATCCCTTTTACACTCTCTATGAATGGCTCAGTCCGGCGCGTTTTCAGCAATACGATCAGCTCATCCACGCGGTCTCGGCCGCGAACGAACTCGATCCGATGCTGGTCAAGGCCGTGGTCTGGCGGGAAAGTCGGTTCGATCCGAAAAAGTTGGGCGGGGCGGGCGAGCGCGGGCTCATGCAGGTGAGCGAGATCGCGGCCCGCGAATGGGCGGCGGAGAACCGGCGCGAAAATTTCCGGATGGAAGAGTTGTTCGATCCGAAGACGAACCTCGAGGCCGGCGCCTGGTATCTGCAACGGGCGATGCTGCACTGGCAAAAGGCGCATGATCCGACGCCGTTCGCGCTCGCCGAGTACAACGCCGGCGCGAGCCGCGCGCAACGCTGGGCGGGGGGCGTTGGAACGCAGCCGATCTCGGGCAGCGCCTTTCAGAAGAATATCGACTTTCCCGGAACGAAAAGTTATGTGCAGTCGATCATTGAACGTTACCGCTTTTATAAGCGGCGCGGTCGAATGTAACGTCGTCGCAGCGCCGCCTCGCCTCTCCCCATGAATTTTCGTCGAACTTTCCCGGCCTTCCTGCTTCTCCTCTCCGCTTTGGCTCCGGCCGCTCTGGCGCGAACCTGGACGACGGTGACGGGTGAGCATTTCGAGGCGGAGTTCGTGCGCGTCGAAGGGACGAACGGAATCTTCAACGTGAAGGAGAAGGATTATCCTTACCCGCTCAATCGGTTGTCCGCGCCGGACCGTTTGCTGATTGGGCGTTCCATAAACCATCCGGCCGAAACCGCGCCGCCGGCGACAGATCCCGCGGCGCCACCGACGGATTCCGCCGCCACCACCCCGGCCAAGCCCGCCCCGGAGGAAAAAACGACCGG
>JBDTCM010000253.1:0-3712 GCA_039923575.1 Chthoniobacterales bacterium | reverse complement strand
GCACTTTGGCGGGCGCGCGGTCGGCCGGCGATCTTTATGCCGGTGCTGCTCGCGCTCGTCGCTTACCTGCCGGTGAGCGGTCTCATCCCACTCAACGCCACGGTCGCGGAGCACTGGCTCTACTTGCCAAGCGCGTTCCTTTTCCTTGCAGTGGTCGCGGCGCTGGATTCGTTCGGTCTTTTGCGTTCGAGAATCATGGCTGCTTGTCTCGCGCTCTGGGTCATGGCGCTTTCCGCGCGGACTTTCGCCCGCACTTTCGATTGGAAAGACCAGCGCACCTTTCTCACTCGCACGATCGCGGCGGGCGGCGACTCGGCCCGCATGTACATCAACCTCGGCGGACTGGAATTGAGCGAGGGCCATCTCGAGGCGGCGCACCAGGCGATTGATCGCGCGCTGCAAAAGGAACCGGATCATCCGCTCGCGTTTCTCAATCTTTCCGCAGTCCTGATCAAGCAACACGATTTCCCCGGCGCCCGCGCCATTCTCAAGAAAATCAAAAACCCGCCCGAGCTTTGGGCTCGGGCCGAGGAAAGTCTGGCGGTGCTGGAGAACCGCGAGACGGGCAAGGTGAACCTGCAAAGGCTTCGCCTGGCCGCGCGACTCGGTCCGCCGAACTGGGCGATCGAGCAGCGTTACATCAGGGCCCTGGCCGACCAAAACTTTCCGGAGCGCGCGTTCATCGAGTTAAAAACCTGTCTCGTGGCCGCGCCTTATCGCGCCGAGAGCTGGCTGATGATGAGTGAGCTCCTGCAAAAAATCGGCCGGCCTAACGAGGCCGCGGTCGCCCTGGCCGAAGCCGAAGACAAGGACGTGCACCTCAGGGAGCGGCCCGATTTCCCCGTTTCCGTTGCTCGTTAGGCGGAAGTTGCTCTTTCCACGGCCGCGGTGTCGGCTGGGAGAAATTTCATGGCGGCGAGCCAGATGATTCCGGAGAGGAGCATGATGGCGGAGACGAAAAGAAATGCGACCGACCAGTTCGCGTGCCCGGCGATGTAACCGATCGTGGGAAAGGCGAGGACATCACCGAGCGCGTGAATGATGAGAATATTCAACGCGAAAGCGGTCGCGCGGACTTTGGGGAGCGCGACATTGACGAGCGCGGTGTTGGAGGGTCCGGTGTTGAGAAAAAGGAGAAAGACCGCCGCGCCCATGTACCACCAGGCGCGGGGGAATGGGGTGTAAAGCATGAGGATGAAAAAGGGGCACGCCAGCACCATCCCGACCCCGGAAACGAGAAAGTAGGAGCCCGGAATTTTGCCGCGCAGCCGATCGCCGAGCCAGCCTCCGATGACGGTCGCGGTGAGTCCGGTGCCGGCGACGAGAGCACCAAAGGTCTGCGTCGCAGAGGCGGGCTGGCCGCGGGAATGCAAATATTCGGCCGCCCAAAAACCAATCCCACCGAGGGCAAATGTCATCGCCGTCTGCGCGGCGCAGTTCAGGACATAGGACCGGGTTTGCGCGAGGGTGCGATAATCCTCGCGGCTGGCGCGTTGCCGTTCCGGTCGAGCGCCCGTCGCCGCGCGAGGGTCGCGCTGAAAGAGCGAATAAATACCCAGGAAAAGTCCCGGGATAGCGGCCAGGAGAAAGGCCCAGCGCCAACGTTCCGGTTCCGGCACGGGAGTGAAATGCGTCAGGACCGCGCCTCCCAGGATATAGCCCAACGCGCTGCCGACTGGAATCGCCGCACAAAAAACGGCGAGGATTCTGCCGCGCGTTTCCAGCGGGAAGAGATCGGCCAGCACGGTTGGCGCGGCCGGTCCGTAACCGCCTTCGCCGATTCCGACCAAAACGCGCGTGGCAAAGAGCATGGCAAAACTCACCGCCAGACCGGAAGCCGCGGTCGCCAGACTCCACAGGATCACCGCGCTCCCAATAATGAGCCAGCGCGAGAAACGATCGGAAAGCCAGCCGAGCGCGGGAGCGCTCAGCATGTAGGTGACGAGAAACGCGCTGCCGAGCGTTCCGCTGATGGCCATCGCGTTCAGGTCGCCCGCGCCAAAGAAAGCCGCGCGAATCGCCGGCTCGACCGCGGCCAGTACCTGCCGATCGATGTAGTTAAAGAGATTGATTCCCAGGAGCAAGGCGAGGGCGGCATAGGCGCCGGGCCGGGTGGCAGATTCGGTTCTCATCGGATTTGCCGATTGCAGTAAGCGACGCGCCGATTGTAAACCATAAAGCGATGCCGCAAATTTCCGCCGCCGAGCGCACCCTGCGATTTATTGGAATACCGATCGCGCGGATGATTTATCGCGTGACCGCCGTCAGCGCGGAGCGGTTGCCGCGCGGCGGATTCCTGCTCCTGCCTAACCACATCTCGTTTGTCGACGCGATCGTGCTTCTGCTCGCCTGTCCGCGCCCGATCCGCTTCATTATTGATAAGGAATATTTCGAGAATCGATGGCTGCACCCGGTCCTGCAGGCGGTGGGTTGCATTCCCATCACGGCGCGCCGGGCCAAGGATGCGATGCGCCTCGCGGCGGAAAGGATTCGCGACGGCGAAATTGTCTGCCTCTTCCCGGAAGGGGAATTGAGCCGCTCCGGCACCCTCCTGCGCTTGCGCCGCGGCTACGAAATCATCGCCCACGAGGCGGAGGGCCCGGTCGTGCCGGTCTGGCTCGATCAATTGTGGGGCTCGATTTTTTCCTTCCAGGGCCGGCGTTTTTTCTTCAAGTGGCCGCGACATTTTCCCTATCCCGCGACGGTAGAATTTGGAGCGCCGCTTCCGCCTAACGACGCCGACATCGCGACGGTGCGGGAGGAACTGCTCAAGCTCGGGGAACGCAGCTACAGCCGGCGCCCGGCCTTGCGCGAACCTCTTGGTGCGACCGCGGTGCGCGGGTTGGCGCGGCATCCGTTTCGCGTCGCGGTGATTGACGGGATGGACGATTCCTCGCTCAGTCGCGGCAAACTGCTCGGGGCGGCGGCGGCCTTGAGCCGGCATCTGCGAGAGGCGTTTCCCGACCCTCGAATGGGCGTCGTCCTGCCCGCGAGCAAGGGCGGCGTGGTCGCGAACCTTGCGGTCGTGCTTGCCGGAAAAATTCCGGTGGGTTTGAATTTTACGAGCGGGAAAGCGGCCCTGCAGCGCGCGCAGGAAATCGCCGGATTGAAAACCGTCATTTCCGCCAATGCTTTTGCCAAGCGCCTGCCCGATTTTCCGTGGCCGGAAAACGTGGTGCAACTGGACGAGTTGCTGCCGGGCCTGAAGACGAAGATTTTTCTCTGGTGGATGGCGGCCATCCTTCTGCCGGCCGGCGCGCTCATCCGACTGCTCGGAATTCCGCGCCACGGAGACCACGCCGAAGCGATTTTGCTTTTTACGAGCGGCAGCTCGGGCGATCCCAAGGGCGTGGTGCTTAGTCACCGCAATGTCGTGGGCAACGTCTCGCAGTTCCGCGTCCTGATTGATGCGACCCGTGCCGATTTGATCCTCGCGTCGCTTCCGTTTTTTCACAGCTTTGGCTCCACCGTCACGCTCTGGTATCCGCTCATCGAGGGCGTCCGCATCGTGACTTATCCCAATCCGCTCGAAACGGCGAAGTGCGCGGAATTGATCGCGCGCCATCGCGTCACGATCGTGCTGGCGGCGCCGACTTTTCTGCGCGGTTACCTGCGCAAAGCGGAGCGGGCGCAAATGGAGAGCGTCCGCCTAACGATCACGGGTGCGGAGAAACTACCGCGCAGCCTGGCGGACGCTTTCGAGGAGCGTTTT
>JBDTCM010000252.1:0-4313 GCA_039923575.1 Chthoniobacterales bacterium | reverse complement strand
GCCAGACGAAAAACCGGGTCCGCTCCGGCATTTCGCGGCCGAGCCGGCAAAAATATTCGGGGGTCAACTTCTCGAAGTGCAACTTGGAGCGAGCGTGGACCTGGAGATAAAGCGGATAAACTTCGTCGATCACCGGCGTGATATCGGTCAGGACTTCGAACTGGATGGGGGCGCTCTGCTCGGCCTTGCGAAACTTGCGCCGGAGATTCTTGCGCGTCGCGCTGCCTAACGACGTCACGTATTCTTCAAAATCGCGGTAGTGGAGCGAGAGCCGCGTCATCGGCATGCTCGCGATGCGGGTGTAGCCATTGCAGGAAAAGCTGCGCAACGGTTCGCGATAGCGGGAGGGAAAGTCCTTCAGGACCACGAGCGGCGCGCGCGATTCACGGGCGAAGGCTTTTAGGAAGGAATGGAGCGCGGCGGCCGTCCAGTCCGCATCCTCCGGCCTGCACGTGCCGAGGTGGCCCTCGCCGGCGGTGCAGCCGACCATCAAGGTCTTCATGGTCAGGAAGCGCGGAAATTTTTTGCGAATGCCATCGACCGTCTTGCGGGCCAGACCCGCGACCCCTTCGGTGAGATTCTGGCGGACGAAGAAGATCGGCTGGATCGCGCGCACCCGCCGCTCCTCGTCTTCGAGAATCAGAAAATGGTATTCGAAGTTATCGGTCAGGGTGGTGCCGATGAGTTCGTAAAAGCGGTGGTCCTTGCACTTGTCGTGGAAGGCTTCGTGCCAGGCCGGGCAATCCTGCAACTGCGCCTGGGTGACAATCGTGGCAAAGCCGTTCGGAATCCGGACGGTATGGCCAGATGACGAGCGCGGCAGGCGCGGGGAAGCGGACGAGGAAGTGCGGCTAAGGATAGCTATTCAGTAGCCGGAACGGCCATTTTTTTCAAGTGTGCGCTACCCGGCCGGGCTCTCCGTGGGTGCGGTCGCTACTTGAACGACCCCGCTTCGGATATGGAGATCGCGCTGCGGGAAGGGGATCTCGATCCCGGCTTTGCGGAATTTCCTTTCGATCGCGAAATTCAGGTCGCTCGTGTAACGCCGGGGTCGATAACTCATCTCGTCGCTCCAGGCCACCAGCTCGAAGTTGAGGGCGCTGTTCCCGAACTCGACAAAGAAAACGCTCGGCGCCGGATCCTCGAGGGTGTGCGGATCTTCCTCCGCGGCCTCGATTAACGCCGCACGGACCTTCTCGATGTCGCTGCCGTAGGCGACCCCGACCGGAATCCGGAAGCGCACCTTGGGATCGCCGTAGGTCCAGTTGGTCACTGGTGAGTCGATGAACTTCTGGTTAGGCACGATCGTCGTGATGTTGTCGTTGGTGACGATGACGGTGCTGCGGGCACGAATTTTTACCACCTGGCCGGTGACGCCGCCGACTTCGACCCGGTCCCCAATCGTGATCGGGCGCTCCGCCAAAATGACGAGACCGCTGATGAAATTGCTTGTGATGTTTTGCAGACCGAAGCCGATGCCGACGCCGACCGCACCGGCGAAGACGGTCAATGCCTCGAGGTGGATGCCGGTGTTTTGCAGGACAATGAAGATGCCGACAACGAGAACGACGTTGGAAGCGAGCTGCGAAATCGCATACTGGAGCGAGCGATCGAGCCCGCTGTGGACGAGAAAGCGGTTGAAGAGAAAACGCTTGGTCCGCGAGGAAAGCCAGAAGACGAGAATCAGGAGACCGACGAGGAGGAAAAGCTGGAGGAGACTGATCGGCACGCCGGGGAGCGGCTCGCTCCAGGCGAGCGGGATGCCGAGCGCGTTGACCGCGCCGAAACTGAAAAAGACGAACGCGGCGACGCTCAGGATGGTGGTGATGATGGCGACGAAATTGGCGTCGAGCTTGAAGCGGCTGAGGAGTCGCCTAACGACCGCGCTGTGCAGCAACTTGGCGAAGATCACCCCGAGCGCCATCAGCCCGACAAAGGCGCCGATTCCCAGGATGGAGATGTGGTGTCCGCCGAGATCGAAAAGCGGCGCGCTTAACCAAAGGACATTCACGCGGGCAATCTCAGTCGGGACGGGCAGTCTGCAAAACGCGAAACAAAAAACACGGCCGGAGCCGTGTTTTGAGTTGCACTAACGAAAGTCTCCGGCACGCCGGAAGGGGGCTACTGCTTGCTGGCTTTGTCTTCGATGTATTTCACGACGTCGCCGACGGTCTGCAGTTTCTCGGCGTCTTCATCGGGCACTTCCACCGAAAATTCTTCTTCGAAGGCCATTACCAACTCGACAATGTCGAGAGAGTCCGCTCCCAAGTCTTCAATGAACGAGGCGGTTGGGGTCACTTGCTCCGGATTCACGCCCAGTTGCTCGACGATGATATCCTTCACTTTTTCTTCAATCGGTTTGTCCGACATACAAATTATTCTCCTTGGTTGGCTTCTGTGGGTGACGGCTTAACGGCGCCGCGACACGTTGGCAACTAATTTAATTGGAATCGTTGTCAATATATTTTGCGCCCGGACGCGCCGGATCGGCCGCGAAATCGCCCCGCCGATTTTACAAGAGGGCGCCGTTGCGTACAGACTCTCATGCCCGAGGAAAAAGCCGCTCCGGATCTTTTTGATCTGAAGTTCCTCCCTGCCTGGGTCAAGGAAGGGCCCGGGGAGAATCCCTACGCTAATTTTGCCGGCGAAGAGAATGCCCCGCCGGGGCAACGCGACCGCCGCGACCGCAATCGCTCGGGTGGCGACCGGGGCGAGCGCGGGCCGCGACCGCCCCGTGCCCAAGAGGGTGGGCGCGACTCGCAAGAGCGCAATCGCCGGCCCGAATCCCAGCGCCCGCTCGAGCCGCGCCGGCCGGTGGAAGTGATCGCTCCACTCCCCGCGGTCGAGGTGCGTTTCGTCCCCGCTGCGCATGTCCTCGAGAGCGTCCTGGCGCAAATCAAGGCCGGGCACCTCGCTTACTCCGTCTTTTCGTTAGGGCGAATGTTTCTCGACAAGCCGGAGCGCTACGACGTGCGCCTCAAGGCGGAGACGGCGGCGCTTTTCCAACTGGGCGAAAACGGCCCGGTGGCCGCGGATCAGCGCCTGCTCGAGAACGGCGCGTTCCTGAGCGAGAAGGACAATTTTTATCGCACCGAGGTCACCCAGTCCGAGCCGATCAAAGGGAACTTCACCTCAGTCGCGCGCTGCCGCCTGAGCGGGGTGTTATTAGGCCCGCCCAATCATCACGCCTACCAGCCGCAATTGCGCAACCTTTACGAGCAGCGTTTCAGCCGGCGGATGAGCTTTCCTGACTATCAGCGGCAGGTTGAGATCGTGACCAATCCCGAGGCGGTCGAGCGCTGGAAAGAAGAGGCGCGCAGCGTCACCACTTACGTGACACTGAAAGAAGAGCCGCCGCTCACTTTCTCCAGCGCGGCTGAGACCGAACGCCATTTTCGGCAGACCTACCTGCCGGGGTTGCTCCGCAGCAGTGCCGAGTTGACCCTCGACGGGGTGGTGAGCCGGCAATTATCCGATCGCTCGTTAGGGCGGTTGATCGAGGACACCTGGGCCCAGGAATATCGTTCCCCCTCGAAAATGATGCAGGAACTGATCGGGGCCTTTCGCCAGTCAGCGCTCCATGTTTTCCGGCATCGCAAGGGAATGCTTTTTGTTTCCCCCGTCCGGGCGCGGCCCTTCAACCATGACAGCGCCTCAGTTTCTCCCGCCGTCGGCGCGATTCTGCAGGCGCTGACAAAGAACCGGGGCATCAATCGCAAAGTGTTGCTGGAGAAATTGCCGCACGACGAAGGCGCGGAGCCTGAGGCCGTGGAGAAAAAGAAACTGGCCCTTGCCTCCGATCTGCACTGGTTGATCGGCGAAGGCAATGTGATCGAATTCAACGATGGCGCACTCGACCTGGCGCGGACCAAAACGCCCGCGCCGCACGCTCCGAAGCAAGCCGCCGGTGTGAACGCACCCAACGGGAGTCTGAAAGAGGCGGTCGCGCCTAACGAATCCGAAAAAGGGCCGCCGCCGGAATCCGCCTCCGCCTCATCCGCCCCAGAGGCTGTCGGAGCCGAAATCGAAGTCCCGGCATCGGCTGATCTGCCCGCCGCGGCGACGGTTGTTGCCGAAACGGTAGCTACGGCGCCGGACCGTCTGGCCGAGATGCCACCGAGCGGTGAAAATGATCCGGCTTAAGCTGCGATCAGGCCGGCTTTTTTCAGCGTCGCGTAGGCGCCATTTTTGTTGATCGTCTTCAACCCGCGCGCCGTCACTTTAACGCGTACGAATTTCTTCAACTCCGCCACCCAGATGCGGTGTTGGTGCAGATTGGGTTGGAAGGTGCGGGGCACATTCTTGGTCACGTG
>JBDTCM010000251.1:0-4928 GCA_039923575.1 Chthoniobacterales bacterium | reverse complement strand
GACGCGACTGGCTGCGGCGCCACGGCGAGAAATTCTGGGTCCGGCCCGAGCGGCTCGATCGAATGGATGCGTTCTTCATCCGCTATGGAGGGTTGAGTGTGCTCTTCGCTCATTTCCTCCACGTTGGGCGGGCACTCATGCCTTTTCTCGCGGGCGCCGCGCGTCTGCCTTACGGTCGCTTCCTCAGTTTCAACGCGATCGGTTGCGTTCTTTGGGCGACGATTTTTTCCCTGCTCGGTTATCTTTTCGGGCAGAGCTGGCACTTGATCGAGCGCTGGATCGGGCGGGCCGGCGTGGTCGCGGCTCTTCTCGCGACCATGGTGGTGGCGACGATCGTGCTCTGGCGCGGAATCGCGAGCCGTGAACTGGAGATTCGTGAATGGTGGCGGCAATTTTGCGCGCGCCCCGCGGTGGTGAATTTTCGGCGCCGGTTCGCCCGGCAAATCGACTGGCTGGAGCAGCGATTTTCCGCCAAGGGTTATCTTGGCATTCACCTCACAGTCGGAATTTTTCTCCTCTTCGCGGCGGCCGCGATCTTCAGCGGATTAATGCAGCAAATCGGAACGCGGGATTGGTTTGTGGCGGCGGATTTTCGGGTCGCGGAATGGTTCGCCAATCACTCCGGCGGCACGATGACCCCGGCGATGGACCTGATCGCACACCTGGGGTCGCGCTACTGGCTGGCGGCGTTTGTTCTGGTCGGGGCGCTGCTTGGGCGTCGCATTCGGTATAGCCTGCAACTGTTGCTCGTCGCCGCTCCGGGCGGTGTCCTGCTTGATTTTCTTTTGAAATGGGTCTTTGCCCGGGAGCGGCCCCGCTTTGGTCACGGCGTTTTCCTCGGACCACTCGATGGCGACTTGCTGAGCGCGACAGTGGTCTATGGTGCGCTGGCCTACATTCTGATCCGCGGCGTGCGGCGCTGGCATTGGCGCGCGCTGGTCGTGATCGGGACTGTCCTGCTCATTTCGCTGGTGGCGCTGAGCAGTCTATACCTCGGTGGGACGGAGTTGAGCGACGCCCTCGCCGCGATGATGGAAGGCGCCTTCTGGCTCTTCTTTTGCATCAGCGGCGTCGAGATCGTGCGCTGGCGCGAAGAAGCGCATCGGTCGGTGCCCGCGTTGTAGCCGGGATCGGTGATCCCGGCTAAATCATTCGCCGATCCGCTCGCGCAGACTGGCGCTGGCGTATTCGCGATTCATCCTGGCGATGAAACTGACGGGGATTTCGGCCGGGCAGACGGCTTCGCATTCGTAGGTGTTGGCGCAGTTGCCGAAACCTTCGGCGTCCATTTGCCTGACCATCCGGAGGACGCGGCGCGAGCGCTCCGCCTGCCCCTGCGGGAGGAGCGCGAGATGCGAAATTTTTGCCGAGGTGAAAAGCATGGCGGAAGCATTGGGGCAGGCGGCCGCGCAGGCGCCGCAGCCGATGCAGGCGGCGGCTTCCATCGCGAGATCGGCGTTGTGTTTCGGAATGGGGGTGGAGTTCGCTTCCGGGGCGGACCCGGTCCGCGCGCTCACGAATCCGCCCGCCTGCACGATGCGATCGAGGGCGGAGCGATTGATCACCAGATCCTTCACGATCGGAAAGGAGCGCGCGCGAAATGGCTCAACCGTAATCGTGGCGCCGTCCTTGAACTGGCGCATGTAAAGCTGGCAGGCGGCGGCCGGATGGGACGGCCCGTGCGCTTCGCCATTGATCGTCAGGCTACAGGTCCCGCAAATGCCTTCGCGACAATCGGAGTCGAACGCGACCGGTTCTTCGCCGCGATTGGTCAGTTGCTCGTTGAGGATGTCGAGCATCTCGAGAAACGAGGTGGCGGGCGAGATGTCTGCGATCTCGTAGCGATTCAATCCACCCTTGGTTTCGGGCGAAGCCTGGCGCCAGATTTTGAGCTTGAAATTCATCGTAGCTTTAAGTGTTAAGCTTTAAGAGTGATGCATTCGTCGGGTCGGGCTTAAAACTTAACACCTAAAACTTAAAGCTCGTCACTTATAGCTCCGCGTGGCGAGGTGAACCGACTCGAAAACAAGCGGCTCGAGATGCAACTTCGGCTCGGCCCCGTCGCCCTGGTATTCCCACGCAAAAACGTCCGCAAAATTCTCGTCGTTGCGCACCGCCTCACCATCCGGTGTTTGGTGTTCCTCGCGAAAATGTGCGCCGCACGATTCATCGCGGGCGAGCGCATCGCGGCAGAGCAATTCGCCGAACTCGAGAAAATCGGCGACCCGGCCGGCGCGTTCGAGCGATTGATTAAAGGTCTCGCCGTAACCCGGGACGGTCACGTCTTTCCAGAATTCCTCGCGCAGTTGCGGAATGCGCGCGATCGCTTCGCGCAGGCCGGCGGCGTTGCGCGCCATGCCGCATTTGTCCCAGAGGAGCAGGCCGAGTTCGCGATGGAAAGAATCGACCGAGCGTTTGCCGCCGACATCGAGCATGCGTTTGGTCCGCTCGCGGACGTCGTTCTCCGCTTTGACGAATTCGGGATGGTCAGTCGCGGGCCGTTTGCCGATCTGGCCGGCGAGATAGTTAGGCAAAGTGTAAGGGAGAACGAAATAGCCGTCGGCCAGCCCCTGCATGAGTGCACTGGCGCCGAGACGATTGGCGCCGTGATCGGAGAAATTCGCTTCGCCGATGACATGCAGGCCGGGAACGTTGCTCATCAAATTGTAGTCCACCCAGAGCCCGCCCATCGTGTAATGGACCGCCGGGTAAATTCGCATCGGCACTTTGTAAGCGTTGTCGCCGGTGATTTTTTCGTAGATGTCGAAGAGGTTGCCGTAACGTTCGCGAATCGTCTCTTCTCCGAGGCGCGCGATCGCTTCCTTGAAGTCGAGATAAACGCCGCGGGCTCCGGTTCCGACGCCGCGGCCTTCGTCGCAGACTTCCTTCGCGCTCCGTGAGGAGATATCGCGCGGCGCAAGGTTGCCGAAGCTCGGGTA
This sequence comes from Chthoniobacterales bacterium, assembly GCA_039923575.1. Classification (GTDB taxonomy): domain Bacteria; phylum Verrucomicrobiota; class Verrucomicrobiia; order Chthoniobacterales; family UBA10450; genus Palsa-1392. The sequence goes on along the minus strand of JBDTCM010000251.1, from coordinate 1,989 downwards.
TTTCCGTTCCAGATAAAAATCGCGCTCGGCTTCCGGGATGTCGTTAGGCGGCTTGGCGCAATCCTCTTTCCGTTTCGGCACCCAGACGCGGCCGTCGTTGCGGAGCGACTCCGACATGAGGGTCAACTTCGACTGGTGCTCGCCGCTGACCGGAATGCAGGTGGGGTGAATCTGGGTGTAGCAGGGATTGGCGAAGAGCGCTCCTTTTTTGTAGGCGCGATAGGTGGCGGTGACGTTGCAGCCGCGGGCGTTGGTCGAGAGGAAAAAAACATTGCCGTAGCCGCCGGTCGCGAGGACGACGGCATCGGCTACGTGACGGACGATTTCGCCGGTGACGAGGTTGCGGGTGATGATGCCCTTGGCGTGCCCGTCGACGAGGACGAGGTCGAGCATCTCGGTCTGCGGGAACATCGTCACGGTGCCGGCGGCGATCTGCCGGCAGACGGCCTGGTATGCGCCTAACAAAAGCTGCTGCCCGGTCTGCCCCCGGGCGTAAAAGGTGCGCGAGACCTGCGCGCCGCCGAAGGAACGATTGGCGAGCAGCCCGCCATACTCGCGCGCGAACGGCACGCCCTGCTCGACGCATTGGTCGATGATCGAATTAGCAACTTCGGCGAGGCGATAAACGTTTGATTCGCGGGAGCGAAAATCGCCGCCTTTGATCGTGTCGTAAAAAAGCCGGTAAACGCTGTCGCCATCGTTAGGGTAATTTTTGGCGGCGTTGATCCCACCCTGGGCCGCGATGCTGTGGGCGCGGCGCGGGCTGTCCTGAAAACAAAACGATTTAACGTTGTAACCCTGCTCTCCAAGCGTCGCCGCCGCCGAACCGCCGGCCAAGCCAGTGCCGACGACGATGATCTCGAATTTGCGGCGATTGTTAGGCGCAACCAGGCGCGAATTGTTCTGGTGCCGCCGCCATTTCTCCGGGAGCGGACCGGACGGAACCCTGGAGTCAAGCGTGCCGATCATGACCCGGAGTGCAATTTCACCCAACCGAGAAGGACGGCGGCGGGAATGGAGCTGTAACCGAAGAAAATGAGCCAGGCGAAGATTTGTCCCGCGCGCGCGAGCCGCGGCAAGAGCTTATGGTTATTCAGACCGAGGGACTGAAAAAAGCTCGACGATCCATGGCTCAAATGCAGGGCGAGCAGGAACATCGCGACGATATAAAAGCCTGAGACAAGCGGGCTGGAAAAGCCGAGCACCATCATGGAATAGACGTCGTAATGGCCGAGCGGATCCATCGGCATCGCAGCAAAACGCGGGTCGGTCACGCGAGCAGTGAACTGGAGCAGGTGATAAATGACAAAGGCGAGAATGATGAGTCCGCTCATCACCATGCTACGCGAGGCAAGGGTGGCTTTGACGATGTCCTTGCGCCGGTAGCGTTCCGGCCGGGCGCGCCGGTTTTCGATTGCGAGCCGGATTGTGTAATAGATGTGCACCAGCACCACGACGATAAGGAAGGCACGGATCGCCCAGAGAATCGGCCCAAGATTGTGCAGGTGCTTGGAGTAGCCGTTGATCCATTCCGGCCCGAGAAAAATCTGAAGGTTGCCGAGGAGATGGCCGATCACGAAAAGGATGAGGATGATCCCGGTCACCGCCACGATCATTTTCCGTCCGACAGATGAGCGGTGAAAGGCGGCGATGTTGGTCACAGGAGTTGCGCTCGCAAAAGACGCGGGTGACTGAAACTAGAAGCGGTGTCGGCGGAGTCAAGTAGACGCCCAGCCGAGCAAGCGCGGGAGGTCATGCTGCGTAGGGTTTGCGAGCCACGAGGAGAAATTGCCGGCCGAAAAAGCGCCACAAAAACGGACAGTGCAAGTAGGCGCGGAGGAGGAAGAGCGGCGGCGTGAATCCCTGCGACATGCTGTAGGGAAGGAAACGAGCCACCTCGCGCTCAATCGCGAACCCGGCGAGTCTGATACCCTCGCCGAGTGAGGCCTCGGTCAAGGCGATGTGATGGTCCCAAAAGTCCCAGTAACT
>JBDTCM010000250.1:0-4498 GCA_039923575.1 Chthoniobacterales bacterium | reverse complement strand
ATTGATCAGGATTTCCGAACCGAGAACGGAGGCGTCCCGATTATGTCTCGTCCAGTAGCCGTAGCTCACGACCGCGACGGAGGCGACGCGTTCCGGCTGATCTTCGTCGGCCGTAAAGACGCGGCCGACGACCGGCGTAATGCCCAAAACATCGAAGTAGTTGGCTGTGACGATGGAGGCGAAGGTGCGGCGCGTGTTGGTTTTCTCGCCGACGCCGACCATGGCGACGTTGTAACCCGCGACGCCGGAGAAGACCGAGTTTTGTTCGCGGATGTCGAGCAAGGTCGGATAGGAAAATTCGCGGAACGATTTCGGGTTCTTCGTGTCCTGCGAGAAGATTTGAACCAGTTCGTTAGGCCGGGCGTAGCCGGGCGGGGCGAAGAGCATCGTATAGACGAGGCTGAAAACGGCGGTATTGGCGCCGATGCCGAGGGTGAGCACGAGAACGGCGCCGATCGTGAAGGCCGGTGCCTTGAGCAATTGCCGAAAAGCAAAGCGAAGATCGTCGATCATTCTGTCAGTGAGATGCACTCACCGGCGCGATTGGATTCAAACTTTCGCGGCAGGGCCGGAATTCAGGCGCCGCTAGCGATCGATTCGGCCGCGGCCGAGGACGGGGCCAAGCTGGAGGTAGATGGCGCTGTGCCCGTTGTCGGAGACGCCCACGCCTAACGAGAGGGAGCCGATGACCGTGTCGGCGCCGAGGAAGAGGCTGCCACTGATGATGGTGTCGCGCAGGCGGATGTCGCCCGGATTGGCCCAGACGTTGCCGGCTTCAAAGGAGGCCCCGCCGAAAATTCCCTCCCCGAAGATCGAAGGCAATTTGCCGAGCTCGCGGTAATAGATCAGCTCGGCGAGGGCGGCGTTTTGATCGTAAAGGTCGGCGTAGGTGTAGCCAGAAAGGTTTAGGAAACCACCAAGCGCGAAACGATCGTAGTAGGGCAGCGTGCCCCCGGTGGTGCGAATGCCAGCGGTGACGCGCGGGACAATGGTGTTCTTCCCGAAGGTGATGGGCTTGTAGAGCTCACCCTGCACCCGGCTGTAGTTGTCCTGGCCGCCTAACGACTCGTCCGACACTTCTCCCTCCAGCCGCGCAAACCAACCGCTGCGCGGAAAGGTGACGCGGTCAAGAGTGTCGAAGGTGGCGGAAGCGCGCAGAACGCCGCGCTCGCTCGAACCGCTGGCGGCGCGGGGCAGGCTGAGAGTGTCGCTGATGTCACTCAGGCCATGCGCGTAACCGAGGCGCATCTCCGCGCTGGTGCCAAGACGGATCCCGGCATCGAGCTGGCCTTCGACCGACTGGAGCCGGAAACGATGCCGCGCGTCAGTCGCATCGAGCGCGTCGATCAATTCGCTCGCATAACGAACCGAGGGCGCGAGAAAAACGGACCGGGAGGGCTCGATCGGTTGATACCACTCCGAAAAAACGTTGGTGCGATCGCCGACGCGCAGGATGGTTTCCCATTCCGCGCCTAACGAGTTTAACCGCGTCATGCGCCAGTCGAGCAGGACGTTGGCGTCGGCTGTGCTGGGCGTGCCGTAGGCGAAGTCGGCGCCGAGGCTGAGAAAGTTCGGTCCGCGCGATTTTTCGCGTGTCTCCAGATGGAGGCCATAGGCACCGTCGCGCTCGACGACGCGAAAATCAGCCACTTCGAGATCGCGCATTCCTTTGATTTGCTGGAGATGCTTTTCCAGGTCCGAGAATTCAATGTGCTCACCCGGCCGGAATGGGATCGATTCCCGCAGCTCCTGCCGCACGGGCCCGGAAGCACCCGCCACTTCGACGAACGAAAGCTGCGGCGCCGCCGGCCGGGTGCGCCGTTGCCGCGCCAGATAACGCGAAAACACCTCCGGGCTGGCGGAAAGGCGACGCAGGCTCGCCGCGTCCTCGATTGTGCCGTCGTAGCCTTTCTTGACGGTTTGCGGCGAGTCGGCGAAATCGGCGGAGGAAACACCCGGCAGCTTGAGCCAGAGGTGCACGTCGCGTCCGGTCAGGTGCCGCAATTGCGCGGCGCGATTCTGGCCGATCATGATGTCGAGCATCTGGTTCCCGACGAGGAGGGCGGAATCGAGTTTCTCGGCTTTGAGAAGCTCCGGGCTGACATCGACCGCGATCACGATGTCAGCCCCCATCGCGCGCACCGTATCGATGGGGAGATTGCTCGTTAGGCCACCATCGACCAGCGTCCTGCCTCCGATCCGATAAGGCGCAAAGACTCCCGGCACCGCCATGCTCGCGCGCATCGCTTCGGCGAGATCGCCGTGATCGAGGACGACTTTGTCACCGGTCTCGATGTCGGTCGCGACGGCGCGGAAGGGGATGGGGAGACGGTTGAAATCGTGGATCCCGCGCACCGGCAGAGTCAGCTCGCGCAGGTTGACAAGCAGATTGCGCCCGCCCAGCAATCCCTCGGGAAGCTGGACCTTGAGGTCGGTCGAGAGCCCGAAGGCGCTATTTTGACCGAGCTCGAAATCGCGCTGCTTGCTCCGGAAGGCTTCGTCTTCGCGCGGCGAGCCTTTCGAGAGGAGATAACGCCAGTCCGCCTCGGTGAAGTGGCTCTCGATTTCCTCGGGTGACATGCCGCTGGCGTAAAGCCCGCCCACGACCGCGCCCATGCTCGTGCCGGCGATGTAATCAATCGGGATCCCGAGTTCTTCGAGGGCCTTGAGCACGCCGATGTGCGCGACGCCGCGCGCGCCGCCGCCGCCGAGGGCGAGCCCAATCTTCGGTCGGTCCTGCGCGGTAGCCGCGCCCGCGCAGCAGAGCAGAGCGGCGAGAAAGAGACGTGCCGGCCTAACGATCATCGCGGCGGGTGCCAAAACGGCGGGAGAGGTAGATGAAAGAAGAGAGGATAACGATCGCGCCGCCCAAAACCGCCGACGTACAAAGGCAGCATCAACTCCACGCCCGCGAACATTTCCCGGCCGGACGCGGAATGCAGGCCCCACCAGCAATAGCCCAGCAACGCGAAGCCAACGAGGAGGGAGAATAATAGAAACGCTTTGAGAAACATCGCGGGTCGCTTCTGCCGACAGCGTCCCAGCGCGCTCCGGCGCGTGCAAGCGAGGATTTTGCAGCACAGAAAGCCGGTTGCAATTTGGCCGCTTCGGGAGAAGGGAAGAGCTTCTTTCCAATCAGCTGCTATGGCCAAAAAGACGACCACTCCCGCACTCGTTAGCGTTGTGATGGGGAGCGCTTCGGATTGGGAGACGATGCAGCATTGCGTCGCGCTCCTGGAAAAATTCGGCGTCCCTAACGAGCACCGAATTGTCTCCGCGCATCGCACGCCCGATTTGATGGCGAAGTTCGCCCGCGCAGCCGCCGAACGCGGTGTGCAGGTGATCGTCGCGGGCGCGGGCGGGGCGGCGCATCTGCCCGGAATGATCGCGGCGCAAACCTGGCTGCCGGTGCTCGGCGTGCCGGTGGAATCGCGCGCGCTCAAGGGGCTCGACTCGCTCCTCTCGATCGCGCAAATGCCGGCCGGCGTCGCCGTCGGCACGCTCGCCATCGGAGTGGCGGGTGCGAAGAATGCCGCGCTCCTCGCGGCCAGCATCGTTGGCTTGCACGACGCCAGGGTGCGCGCTGCGGTGCAGAAGTTCCGGCAGCGCCAGACGAAAACGGTGCTCGCGCAAAAGCTGCCATGACGCCGGACAAGCCGCTTCTGCCCGGGGCGACGATCGGCGTGATGGGCGGCGGCCAGCTCGGCCGCATGTTTGCGATCGCGGCGCGCCGGATGGGTTATCGCGTCCACACTTTTTCGCCGGAGAAGAACGGGCCTGCCGCGCAGCTTTCCGATTGCGCGACCGCCGCGAGTTACGACGACGAAGAAGCGGTCACGCAATTCGCGCGCTCGATTGATGTGCTCACCTTTGAGTTCGAGAATATTCCGGCGGCCACGATTGCTTGGGCGGCGCGCGCCCAGCCGCTCGTTAGGCCGCGCGGCGCGATCCTGCTCATCGCGCAAAACCGCTGGCGCGAAAAAGAGTTTCTTTTCGGCGCGGGATTTCCGGTGGCGCCCTTTCGTCGGGTCGCGAGCGCGCCCGACCTTACCAGTGCGGTGGAGGCGATCGGGCGGCCGGCGATCCTGAAGGGCGCGGCTTTTGGTTACGACGGAAAGGGCCAGCAACGAATCGACCCGGGGACCGACCTCGCAGCGGTCTGGTCGGGACGCAAAGACGAAGAGTGCGTGCTCGAGCAGGTGATCGATTTCGAAATGGAAATCTCCGTCATCGTCGCGCGCGGTCCCGCTGGCGCGACCGCTGTCTTTCCGGTCTGCGAAAATATTCATCGCCATCACATCCTCGATCTCACCATCGCCCCGGCGCGGATCGACGAGCAGGTGGCGAAGGCGGCGCGCGAGATTGCCGGTGGAGTGGCCGTCAGTCTCGATCTCGTTGGGCTGCTGGCGGTCGAGATGTTTCTCAAGCGGAACGGTGAATTGGTCATCAACGAGCTCGCGCCGCGGCCGCACAACTCCGGCCATTGGACGATCGAGGG
>JBDTCM010000249.1:0-6490 GCA_039923575.1 Chthoniobacterales bacterium | reverse complement strand
CAGACAAGGCCGCCGGGCTAGTAGATGTAGGGCTCGGATAATTGAAAAGCGTCGCGGATCAATTCGATCCGCGGCTCCGTCCCGTCGGCGATCGTCACCTCCACAATGTCGAAACGAAAGAAAATGTCGGGATTACCCAACAATCGCAGCCAGGCAAGTGCGCCTAACGATATGCGGCGTTGCTTTTGTGCTCCAACGGCATCGAGCGGCCGGCCGAAATCCGCCCGGGTGCGCGTTTTCACTTCGACGAAAACGAGCGTATCACGATCGCGACAGACCAGATCGATCTCGCCGCCCTGGCGGCCGCGAAAGTTGCGGTAAAGAATCTTGAAGCCGTGGCGACGAAGATGACGCGCCGCCAGTTTTTCGCCCCGCGCGCCGAGCTGCAAATGCCCGGCGCTAGAACGAAAAAAACGGCTGCGCCACCGGCTCAAACGAGCGGCGGTGAATCGAGCAAGGGCCGTGTTCATGGAGTTTCTGAAGGTGCAACTCAGTCCCGTAGCCTTTGTGCTGGCTGAAACAGTATTCGGGAAAGCGCGCGCAAAATTCCCGCATCAAAGTGTCGCGCGTGACCTTCGCAATCACACTCGCCGCCGCGATGCTCAAGCTGAGACAATCGCCGTCGACGAGCGCCGTCTGCGGAAGCGGAAACGGGAAAACCGGCAGACCATCGATCAGCACATGCTCCGGGGAAATGGCCAGGCCGGCGACCGCGATCCGCATCGCCTGATGCGAGGCGCGCAGGATGTTGATCCGATCGATCTCGAGCGAATCGACGATCCCAACCGCCCAGACGATCTCGGAATGGTTCGTCAGGTATTGGTAGATTTCTTCGCGCAGATCGGGCGAAAGTTGTTTCGAATCGTTCAGTTTCCGGTGCCGAAAACGCTCCGGCAAGATCGCCGCTGCGGCCACCACCGGGCCAGCGAGGGCACCGCGCCCCGCTTCATCGATCCCGGCGATGCAGCCGATGCCTAACGATCGCAGTTTTTTCTCATGCCGGAATCCGCAGCGCATTCTCGATCGAGTCTATCCACATTGAATGCGGATTGCGCGCAGATTTTTCCAGAACGCGTCGCCGTCGTTCCGGGGAGCGCACAGCCTGCCCGCCGGGTGCGGGCGACTCGCGTGCTCAATCCGGCGACTCGCCGGATTGCCGGGCGGAGGGAAAGATCGTCAATCATCAGCCGATCCCACGCGCAGATGTTTGCGGCGAAAGCTTTCAGGGCAAACGGGTCGCCGCGGCGACGGCTCCCCGGAAACCGCGATCCAGCCGCGGTGAAAATCGGTCGACGAAAACTATTCCCGCACCGCGGTCGCTTCCTTACCCTTGCGATTGCGCAGGTAATTGAGCTTGGCGCGACGGGCGCGACCCACCTTTTCCACTTCCACCTTTGCGATGCGCGGGGAATGGATCGGGAAAACGCGCTCGACCCCTTCACCGTAGGAGATGCGGCGGACGGTGAAAGTCTGGTTGATGCCCGTGCCCTTGCGGCCGATGCAGATGCCAGAGAAAATCTGGATCCGCTCCTTGTCGCCTTCGCGCACACGGGTATGCACTCGCACCCCGTCGCCCACCTTGAATTTCGTCACGTCGGTCTTTTGCTGCTCTTTCGCGAGGGTATCGATGATGTTCATAAAAGTGGCTTTCTGTTCCGGAAATGGGGGTGAATAGGTAGCGCGGCCAGGCCGAGTTGTAAAGCTGCGGGGATGCCGGCGTTTGTGATTTGGGACGCGCCCGTTATACTGCCGCTCGCTGCGCCCGTAGCTCAACTGGATAGAGTGACAGCCTCCGAAGCTGTAGGTTGCGCGTTCGAGCCGCGCCGGGCGCACTTCTCGAAGGAAGGAAAAATCCTACTGCGCTTCGCGCGCGACCTGGAGCTGGTTGAAAAACGCGTCGGTTTTTTCGCCGTCGCGATTAAAGATTGCCAGGCTGGTGATCGCACCTGCCTTCGAGAACTTCCGCCCCGGCAATTTGGTCAGCTTTTTGTCGGCCGCGGTTTGGATCTCCAAATCGTAGGTGCCTTGGCCGGTGATTGTGACCGTCACGATCACCCCGGAATCGGTGAATGGAACGCCGGAGTCGGTTTTGTCCGGGCCTGTGCCGTCATGGATCTGGTAGTTGTCTATGCCCTCGTAGAATCCGAATTCAAAAACCGCGTCTTTGTTGTAGTCGGCCGGTGAATCGGTCGTGTTGCTCGTGCGCAAGGTGAGGCCGATCGATCCGGGCGCGGGATCGTCGGTCTCGAATTTCATCTCGATCTTCTCGTTCTCCATCATGAAGGAAAAAGAATCGCCGACGGCGAGCGGCTGGCTGAAGGCGCGAAAGGCGACCGCCTGCTCGAAGCCGGTGCCGTTGGCGAAAAGGCCCCACGCCTTGCCGTTCTTCGCGATGCCGTTGAGGTCTTTGTTGTGGTCGGCCGTGGCGACGAAGGAGCCGGCGTGCCGGTTCTCGCCATTGCCTTCGATCGCCAGCTTCCATTCGCCGAATCCGCTCCCGCCATTTTTCCCGGTCTCGAAACCGCTGTTGTAGGTTTCGGCGCTGGCGTCGTCTTCGGCGAGGTTGATTTGGTCCCCCCTAACGAGTCCGACGACGAGCGCAAGACAGAGACCGAGAGTGAGCTTTTTCATTACGACGGGGGCAGGTTCAACCTTTGACCGCCCCGGAACTCAAGCCGGAAATAAGATAGCGGCTCAGGACGAGGAAGAGGATCACGACCGGGATGGAAACGAGGAGCGCGCCGGCGGCGTAGAGGCCCCACTGCGTGCTCATGTTGGACTGAAACATCTTCAAGCCGAGCGGGAGGGTGAAGATTTGCACGTCCTGCAAAACGAGAGCGGCGACGACGTATTCGTTCCAGGCCGTCATGAAGGAAAAGAGCGCGGTGATGACAATGGCGGGCGCGGAAAGAGGGAGGACAATGCGGTAAAAAGATTGCCAGCGCGTGCAACCGTCGATCCCGGCGGCTTCCTCGAGCGAAAGCGGGATGGTGTCGTAGTAGCCTTTTAGCTGCCAGATACAAAACGGCAACGCGGTCGCCGCATAGATGATTATGATGCCGAGATAGGAGTTGATCAGGCTGAGCTTGATCAGGATGAGATAGAGCGGCAGGAGGAGCATCGTCGCGGGAAACATTTGCGTGACAAGCAGGCCATTGAGGGTGGTGCTGCGGCCGAGAAAACGAAACCGCGAGAGGGCGTAGCCCGCGGTCGAGGCAAGGGCGACGCCGGTGATCGTGACGGCAAGTGCGATGAGGAGCGAGTTGCCCAGCCAGCGCAAAAACAGCGTCTCGAAAATCAGGGTGCGAAAATTCGCCAGGGTCGCGCCGTGCGGAATGAGCGCGAGCGAGGAAGAGAGCAGTTGGTCGCCCGGCCGCAGCGCGATCGTGACGATGCGGCTGATCGGGTAAAGCGCGAACGCGGTAAAAACAAAAAGCGCGAGGTAACTCAGCGCCATGCGCGTGGTGCGCGAGAGCGAAGGGCGCGATTCTGCGCCCAGGACGGGCGATCGACGCGACATCAGGCGGCAACTCCTTTGACCACGACCCGCATCCCGTCGGTCGCGACGATCGTGATCGGCATTTCCGGCGCGATGAACTCCCCTTCCGTCACCACGTCGACGACGTGATCATCAAACTCCGCCTTCCCGCTCGGACGGAGAATGGTGAGGGAGCGTCCCCGCATGCCGGCGGTGAGCGGGAGCGCGATGGCAAAGGCACGCGCCGGGCCGGCTAACGATGGGCCGGGCGGGTTGGTGGCCGCCAGCGCGATGCGGCGATAGATGTTCGTCCGCGGAAGATAGCGGGCCAGAATCGCGATCAGGACCGCGGCCGCGACGACGGCCAAAAGCAAATTCAAGAGCGGCATCTTCAACATCTCGGCGGTCGGGAAAAACTTTTGCCCTGGGTAATGATCGATCATCGCCCAGAGAAGCGACACGAAAATCATGAGCGCGCCGACCACTCCCAAGACAATCGTGGAGTGGGCAAAAAACAAAATTTCCACGAGGACAAGAATGATCCCGAGGATGAAGAGCGCGACCACTTCCCAACCGGCCAGCCCGGCAAAATAATGCCCGAGAAAAAAGAGGGCGAAACAGATGATGGACAAAATGCCGGGCAAACCGAATCCCGGGATTTTGAACTCGACGTAAGCGCCAAGAATGCCGCCTAACAACAAGAGAGGCGCGAGCGTGGTCAGCCAGAAAGCCAGTTGTTCAAAACCGCTCGGCTCGAATCGCACCACCGCACCTTTCAATCCCGCCATTTTCACCATGTCCTCGAGCGAATCGGCCACGCCCTCGGCGAGGACGGGCTTGCCGTTGATTTTCTCGGTCGCTTCCTGCGCGTTCAGGGTCAGGAGCGTGCCTTTCGGGTGGATGACGCGATCGCCGATCTTCACTTCTTTCTCTTTGCTCATGAAGGCCTCGCCGAGGTCGGGGTTGTGGCCATTGCGCAGCGCCGTCCCGCGGACGAGCGCCGACCAGTAGGAGATCGTCTTGTCCTTCTGGGTCGGCGGCAGATCTTCGCCGGTCGAGAGAATGGGCGCGGCCGCGCCGATCGCGCTGACCGGCGCCATGTAAATATGCCTGGTCGAAAGCGCGATGAGCGCGCCAGCCGAACCCGCGTTGGAATCGATGTAGGTGTAGGTTGGGATGGTGGCGTGATTCAAGATACCGGTGATCTCTTCCGCCGAATCGAGCCGGCCACCATACGTGTCCATGTCGAAAACGAGCGCGGCGGCCCCGTCGCCTTCCGCCGTTTTCGTGGCGCGGCGCAGAAAAAGCGCGAGCGAGGGCGACACTTCGCCCTTCAATGGAATAACGACGACGTCGCCCTGGCCGATGGGCACGTCACGCGCGGTGGCCGTGCCTAACGAGAAGACAGCGGTGAGCAGGCAGGTCAAAAAACAGAGGGTGTGGCGGCTCATAACAAGATCATTTGGAGGCCCGAAGGCGCTGCGTTAATCTGACAGCGTTCCGCCGTCGTCACGAGGAAAATAGCGCGCATGGGCACGATCCCAACCCACATCATCGAGCAGGTCGCCTCCGCGAATGACATCGTGGAAGTGATCGGCTCCTATTTCCCACTCAAGCGCGCGGGCTCGACCTGGAAGGCGCTCTGCCCATTCCACCAGGAGAAGTCGCCCTCCTTTACGGTCAATCCGGCGCGGCAGATTTTTAAATGCTTCGGCTGTGGAGAAGGCGGCAGCATTTTCAAATTCGTCGGGCTTTATGAGCACATCAGTTTCCCTGAAGCCGTGAAGAAACTGGCGGCGCGGGCGGGCATCCCGGTGATCGAGGAACAAGGCAGTTCGAGCGAAGACGATCGCCAGCACGAGGCGCGGCGCACCTTGCTCAGGTTGCATGCGGAAGCGGCGGAATGGTTTCACGACAACCTGCTCAAACGCGAGCTCGCCGCGCCCGCCCGCGAGTATTTGAAAAAGCGCGGGATCACGAGCGCGGTGGTGAAATCGTGGCAGCTCGGCTTCGCGCCGGATAGTTGGGACGCCTGCCTGAAATGGGCGCTCGATGCCGGCTACAAACGCGGGACGATTTTGCAGAGCGGCCTGGTCAAGTTGCGCGATGAAGAGCGCCCCGAGAGCGACGTCTACGATCGCTTTCGCGGGCGGTTGATGTTCCCGATCTGCAACGATGTCGGCGAAGTGATCGCTTTTAGCGGACGCATCCTAACGAGTGACACTGAGGCCGCCAAATACCTCAACTCGCCGGAGACGCCGCTCTTCCGCAAAGGCAGCATCCTCTTCGGCCTGCACAAAACGAAGCGCGGCCTGATCGACGCGGACTGCGCCATCGTCTGCGAGGGGCAGCTCGATCTCATCACGCTCTTCGAAGCCGGCCTGACGAATGTGGTCGCGCCGCAAGGAACCGCCTTCACCGAAGGCCAGGCGCGCATCCTGAAACGCTACGTCAACGAAGTCGTGCTCTGCTTCGACGCCGATGCCGCTGGGCAAAAGGCCGCCGAGCGTTCCCTGGAACCGCTCCTCGAAAACAACCTCGTCGTCCGCGTCGCCGAAATGCCGACCGGAGAGGATCCCGATTCGTTAGTTCGAAAGGAAGGCGCGGAAAAATTTGGCGCCCGTATCGCGACCGCGCGGGATTTTTTCGATTTCTGGATCGAGCGCGAAGCGACGACCACAGATCTCGGGAACCTGAGCGCGAAGATGCAGCTCGCCCGGCAACTGGCGGAGACGGTCGCGCGCGTCCACGACCCGTTGATGCGCAACGAGGTGATCAGCAAAGTGGCGGCGCGGCTCGGGGTCGGCACGGCGGATTTCGCCACCCTCCTGCCGAAACCGCAGCGTGGCCGATCTTCCGAAGAACGACCGCGCACCGTTGCGCCAGCCCCGCCCCACGAAATCGCGATGCTCTGCCTGCTCGCGCTGCGCGACACGGAGGCGCGCAATTTTCTCCTCACGCAGGATTGGCCGGAAGTGATGGAGGAAACCCCCGGCAGCGAGATGCTGGCCA
>JBDTCM010000248.1:0-2623 GCA_039923575.1 Chthoniobacterales bacterium | reverse complement strand
CAAGACCGACTACTCGAATGTCTTCAACAAGCTCACTTTTACCCCGGTGCCGTGGGCCACGCTCGTGATCGATTCGCAGATTCCGCTGCTCGACAAGGGTTTCACCGAGGTGGATACAAGCATCAATTTCAAACCAAGCGCGAACACCGTGATCACGGTTGGGCATCGTTATTTGAACGACAATCCCTTCTTCCTCAACAGCAGCCTCTTCACCCTCGGCGGCTATTATCGGATCAACGACAACTGGGGCTTCGGTTTCCTCGAGCAGTATGAAGCCACCACTAACATCGTGGAACAACAGCGCTACTCCGTCTATCGCGACCTGACCAGCTGGGTGGCTTCGTTAGGCGCAATCATCCGCAACAACGGCGGGGTCAAGGAATATGGGGTTCTGCTCACCTTCACTCTCAAGGCCTTCCCGAAATTCGGCGTCGACTTGAATTTTGACCCGGCCGGGACCAACCAGACGCAGCAGTGAGGGGAACCGTGGATCGAGATTTGAGATTCGAGATTCGGAGTTCGCGGTTCACACGATCCACGATTCACGATTCACGACTGCACCTTAATCTCCCATGGATCTCTCAATCGTAGGCTCCGGTTATGTCGGTCTCGTGACCGGCGCTTGTTTTGCCGACATCGGGCACAACGTCGTCTGTGTCGATAACGACGCGCGCAAGGTCGAGTCGCTGCAACAGGGCAAGGTGCCGATCTACGAGCCGGGTCTGGAAGAGATTGTGCATCGCAATGTCTCCGCAAAACGGCTTCGCTTTACGAGCAGCATCAAGGAGGGCGTCGATCACGGGCAGGTTGTTTTCATCGCCGTGCCCACGCCGCAGGATGAAGACGGCAGCGTCGATTTGAGTTTCATCGAGAAAGTCGCGCGCGAAATCGCCGGGGTCCTGACCGAATATCGGGTGATCGTCGACAAGAGCACCGTGCCGGTGAAGACCGGCGAAAAAGTGGCCGAGTCGATCAAGCGCTACAACAAGCATGGGGCCGAGTTCGACGTCGTGAGCAACCCCGAATTCCTCCGCGAAGGCTGCGCCGTGGCCGATTTGATGAAGCCCGATCGGATCGTGATCGGCGCGCAAAGCGAGCGCGCGATCGACCTCATGAAAAAACTCTACGAGCCTTTCATGGCGCCGATTCTGGTCACCGATATCAACAGCGCGGAGCTGATCAAGCACGCGGCCAATTCCTTCCTCGCCCTCAAGATTTCCTACATCAACGCCGTCTCCGCGATTTGCGAAGCGAGCGGCGCCGATATCGAGAAAGTCGCCGATGGCATCGGGATGGACCGGCGCATCGGGCGCAATTTTCTCAACGCCGGCATCGGCTATGGCGGCTCCTGTTTTCCGAAGGACATCGCCGCTTTCATCACGATCAGCGAACAGCTCGGCGTGCCCTTCAACCTGCTCAAGGAGGTGCAGCGCATCAACGCGTCGCAGAAGGCGCGGTTCCTCAAAGTGGTGCGCGACGCCCTCTGGGTTTTGCGCGACAAGAAAATCGCGGTCTGGGGACTGACCTTCAAGCCCGACACCGACGACATTCGCTCCTCGGTCGCGATCGAGCTCGTCGCCGACATGCTCAAGGAAGGCGCGCAAGTGAGCGCCTACGATCCGAAAGGCATGGAAAAAGCGCGCGAAGTGAAAGCGATCGCGGGCGCGCGCCTGACCGATTCCGCGCTGGAAGCGGTCGAGGGCGCGGAGGCGCTCATCATCGCCACGGAATGGGCCGAGTTTGCCAACGTCGATCTCAACCTCGTGCGGGAAAAGATGCAGACCCCGCTCGTCTTCGACGGGCGCAATCTTTACCGCCCGGAAACGATGCGAGAACTGGGCTTCCGCTACACCTCGATCGGCCGACCGCAGGTCAAGCCGGCCCAGGGGTGAACGCGCGCGCCCTCGCCCTCGAGGCTCTCGAGCGCTGGCGCCACGGGACCGAATTCGCCGACCAGATTGTCGCGGAAACTTTTGGCCGCAGCGCGCTCGGCCCGGCCGATCGCGCTTTCGCTCTCGAGCTTTTCTATGGAGTCCTGCGCAATCTCACCCTGCTCGATTTCTGGATCAGCCAGCTCCGCCCGGCCGCGGTGGACACCGCCGCGCGCGATCTCCTGCGGCTTGGGCTCTACCAGACCCTGCTCATCGAGACCGCCGCGCACGCCGCGGTTTACGAAACTGTCGCGCTCGCCCCTCCGCGCAAACGCACCCTGATCAACGCCATCCTGCGTCGCGCCCTGCGCGAGAAAGACGCCCTAACGAGCCGGGCCGAAGCGCAGCCGCCACCCATCCGCTTTTCCGTCCCGGAGTTTCTCTTCGCCAAATGGTCGCGGCAATTCGGCGAAACCAATGCGCTCGATCTCTGCCGCTGGAACAACCGGCCGCCGCTGGTTTATGCGCGCATCAACCAGCTCCGGACGACGACTCCGGAATTTCTAACACGCTACCCGGGCAGCTCGCTTCTGCCCGGCAGTTCCAACTTCGCCAGCCTGCCCGACCCGGCCGCTGCCCTGCGCGACGGCGCCTGCTACTTGCAGGACCCGAGCACGGCGCTCGCCTGCGAACTCCTGCGCCCGGGAGCGGGCGAAAACGTGCTCGACGCCTGCGCCGCGCCCGGCGGCAAG
>JBDTCM010000247.1:0-2878 GCA_039923575.1 Chthoniobacterales bacterium | reverse complement strand
ACGAGCGGTTGTTACGACGGATAACCGCCGGAAATATAATCCCGCAGTTGATCGAGGGTTGCGCTCTGGGCGGAGATCACTTCCTTGACCAGATCGCCGATCGAGATGACGCCGCGCAAGGAGCCGTCGGCGATGACTGGCAGGTGACGAATCCGTTTCTCGGTCATGAAACGCAGACAATCCTCCACCGTCTCGCGCGGATGCGCGGTGGTCAGTTCGGTCGTCATGATCTCACCCACGGTGCTGGTGCGGGAAGTCTTCCCACGCAGCATGACTTTGCGGGAGTAATCGCGCTCGGAGACAATCCCGACCAGCTTTTCGTTTTCCATCACGAGTAGCGCGCCGACATTTTTCTCGGCCATGAGCGCGATCGCGTCGTAAACCGTCGCATCCGGAGAGATCGACCAGATCTCGCCGGTCTTCCGGGACAGGATCCTTTCAATCGTACCGCTGACGTCCATGCCGGCGAGAATACCCGCCCGCGGAAAATGAAGCAAACAATTAACGTCCGCGGCGGGCGAACTTGGCCGCGATCATCTCTTCGAGTTTGGCGACCAACACCTGATCAGGCAGACGCTCCAGCACTTCATTGAGGAAACCCCCGACGAGCAACTCCCGCGCAACGGACGCGGGAATGCCGCGAGCGAGAAGGTAAAACATTTCGTCCTCATCGAGCTGGCCAGTGGTGGCGCCGTGACTGCATTTGACGTTGTCGGCCAGGATTTCCAAACCCGGCATCGAGTTCGCCTCGGCATCATCGCTGAGGAGGAGATTTCTCACTTTTTGGTAGGCGTCGGTGAAATGGGCGTGCGGCTCGACCCGGATCAGGCCGCCAAAAGTATTGCGGGCGCGACCATTGAGCGCGTTCTTGAAAAGCAGGTCGCTATAGGTGTGCGGCGAAGCGTGATCCTGCAAAGTGCGCGCGTCGAATTCCTGGGCATCGTCACCGACCGACACCGCCAGCATGTCGCTGTGCGCGCCTTCGCCGGTGAGTCGGCTCAGGCTTTCGAGTCGGGAATATTTTCCGCCGAGCCCAAGATGAAGATTCAAGGCGGTGGCGTCGCGCGCCACGGTGGTGGCGTTGATCTGGATGCTTAAGGTCCGGTCGCTCCAATCCTGCGTGCAAATGTAAGTGACTTTGGCGCCGGGTCCGACGATCAAATCGTTCACGCCGCAGCTGAAACCGGCGCGCTGCCGATCGGTCGAACGGAAATGATCGACCAGCGTTACTTTCGCGAACTCGTCCGCCACGACGAGCGTGTGTGGGAAAATGGCGGCGTTCTCAGCATGCAACCAATGGAAGGTTTCAAGCGGCAACTCGACCTCGATCCCGCGCGGCACGTAGAGAAAAGTTCCTGACCTAACGAATGCCTCGTGCAGCGCCGCGAACTTAGCGGAGCCGAGCGTGGCTGGCTGGCTCATGAAATTCCGGCGGAACAAATCTTCGTGCTCGATCATCGCCCGCTCGAGCGGCTGGAAAATCACGCCGGCCTTCCGGAGTTTTTCGGAAAGGACGTCGCGCTCCAGAAAATGGTCGTCGGCAAAAACGAGGCGGCCCGAGGTTTCGTCGAGACCGGTGGAGCGCTCGAGGACTTCGCGGGCGTCCGCGGCCGAGAGCGGTTGGGCCGTAGTGTAGGGCGCGAGATCAAGCACGCCGACATTGGAAAAGCGCCACGCCTGGTCCTTCCGAGCCGGCATCGGCAGGCTCTGGAATTGCGTCCACGCGGCCTGCTGTTGATCGCTGAACCACGCGGGCAGCTTGTCGTCAGCGCGACCGGACAGGCCGCCCAAAATCCCGGTCGGTTCTGGCGCGACTTCGGACATTTCTTCGAGGACAGCTGACGAGTTGCTCATAACGGGCAGAGACGCAAACGGCGGTCCGGTGACCGCCGTGAAACTGCGTCCGTTCTGCAGGCCGAAACCTAGCCGACAGAGCCTTCCATCTCAAGTTCGATCAGGCGCTTCAATTCGACCGAGTATTCCATCGGAAATTGGCGGACGAGATCGTTGACGAATCCGTTCACGCTCAGGCTCATCGCCTGGGCTTCGGTCAGACCGCGCTGCTGCATGTAGAAGATCTGCTCGGCGCTCACCTGGCTGACACTCGCTTCGTGCTGCACCGCGTTGCCGGTGCCGCGGACGGTGATCGCGGGGTAGGTGTCGGTCCGGCTGTTCGAGTTGATGAGAAGCGCATCGCACTCGGTGTTGTTCTTACAGTTTTTGAGATGCTTCGGCACGTGGACGAGACCGCGGTAGGTGGCGCGGCCGGTGCCGATCGAGATGCTCTTGGAAATGATGTTGCTGGTCGTTTCATCGGCGGCGTGGACCATCTTCGCGCCGGTGTCCTGGTGTTGGCCGTCGCCGGCGAGAGCGATCGAAATTACTTCGCCACGCGCTTTGCGGCCCTTCATGACAACACCCGGATACTTCATCGTGAGGCGCGAGCCGATATTGCAGTCGATCCATTTCACTTCTGCTTCCTCGTGCGCGAGGCCGCGCTTGGTGACGAGGTTGAAGACGTTGTTCGACCAGTTTTGGACGGTGATGTACTGGATCTTTGCGCCCTTGAGCGCGACCAGTTCGACGACCGCGCTGTGCAGCGTGGCGGTGTTGAATTTCGGCGCGGTGCAGCCCTCCATGTAGGTGAGCTCGGCGCCTTCATCGCAAATGATGAGGGTGCGCTCGAACTGCCCAAAGTTCTCGGCGTTAATCCGGAAGTAAGCCTGGAGCGGGTGCTTCACTTTCACGCCCGGCGGGACGTAGATGAACGAGCCGCCGCTGAAGACCGCGCTGTTGAGCGCGCTGAATTTGTTGTCGCCGGTCGGGATGACTTTGCCGAACCACTTCCGGAAAATTTCCGGGTGTTCCTTCAGGCCAT
>JBDTCM010000246.1:0-4661 GCA_039923575.1 Chthoniobacterales bacterium | reverse complement strand
GTGTTTCCCCGGCACGCTCAGAGTCGCGTCACCGAGCTTTTCCGCCCCGCGCTCGACGCAAAAGGTCGCGGCGAAGTCGTGCAACGCGATCCCGGTGGCGCGATAACGCGCCCCCTCGCCGAAGCCGTAGGAAATGGACGCGGCGCGCGGGCCGCAAACGCGCGCCGCGTGCGGATCGTCCGCGCAGTAGAAAACCGTCCCGCTGGTTTGCGCGAGCAATTTCAGAAACACTTGTTCGATCGCGGCGAGGTCTTTGTAGAAGTCGAGGTGCTCCTCCTCGAGGTTGAGAATGAGGGCGTGTTCCGGATGGAAAAGCTGCAACGTGCCGTCGCTCTCGTCGCCTTCGGCCACGAAATATTCGCCGCGCGGATCCCAGTGTGCGTTGCTCCCGAGGATCGGAATTTCCGCGCCGACATAATGCGACGGATGCAAACCGCCGCCGCGCAGGACGTGCGCGGTCATGGCCGAAGTCGTCGTCTTGCCGTGCATCCCGGCGATGATGATGCCGCGCTTCCCCAGCATGATCGCAGCGAGCGCTTCGGCGCGCCGGATCGCGGGGATGTTGCCGGCCTGCGCCCCGACCAGGATTGGATTGTTCTGCTTGATCGCGGAGGAAAAAATAATCAACTCCGCATCCGCGGTGTCCTCGGCTTTGTGCGGCGAAAAAAAGCGCAGACCGATTTGCTGGAGGCGCTCGGTCTCGAGCGTGCGCGCCTTGTCCGAGCCGCGCACGTCATGTCCGAGTTCGAGGAGCAGGGCGGCGATGCCGCTCATGCCGCTGCCAGCGACGCCGATCAAATGGATCGCGCGCCGTTCCTCGGTCAGGAACTTCTGGAGATCGAGATCAGGCAGCGACGGCGTCATTGGGGTGAGCGTACCTTTCCATCGTTTCGACGATCAAATTGGCCGCGTTTTTCGGAGCGAGCGCAGCGACGTTGGCGGACATGGTGCGAAGCGTTTCCGGGTTGCCTAACAACTCACGAATCCTGGGAGCGAGCAGGTCGCCCGCCAGTTCCACTTCCTTGACCATGATCGCGGCATTGGCCCGGACGAAGATTTCGGCGTTGCGCGTCTGATGATCGTCGGCGGCGTAGGGATAGGGCACGAGCAGCGAAGGCAGAGCGAAGGCCGCCAGCTCCGCCAGACTGGCGGCGCCGGAGCGGGCGATGGCAAAATCGGCCGCGCTGTAAACGTCCTCCATCTGATGGTGGAAAGCCGCGACGTGGGCCGCGATGTTTTCGCGCCGGTAGTTATCCTCGAGCAAGCGTTCATCCCGGCCGCCGGAAAGGTGAATCACCTGCAGCCCCATCCCCTGCAGGGACGGCATCGCCCGGATCATCGCCTGGTTGATTCCCTGCGCTCCCTGGCTCCCTCCCATCACGAGCAGCGTCGGAGTCCCGGGACGCAGCCCGAGCTTGGTGAGCGCTTCGGCGCGATTGATCCGCTGCAGAGTGGAGCGAATCGGCGTGCCGGTAAATTCTGTCCGCGCCTTCGGGAAGAAGGCCGCGCACTCCTTGAAACCGAGCAGGACGGCCCGGACAAAACGCGCGGTGTGACGATTCGCCTTGCCGGGAAAGGCGTTCGACTCATGGATAAACGTCGGGATCCCGCGCATCCGGCCGGCGACGACCGGCGCGGTAGAAGTAAATCCGCCCATCCCGAGGACGACCTGCGGATTGAATTTGCGAAAAATCCCGCGGCACCGCGAGAGGCTGTCGTTGAATCGCCTAACGAACGCCAGAATCGCCGGGGAAAAAGGCGAGGGCAGGGCGATGGTCGGCAGTTTCTCGAAGCGAAACTCCGTCCGCCCTTCGACCGCGAGAGTGTCGATTTCCTTTTCCGAAATGAAGAGGAGCACCTCATGCCCGCGCGCCCGCAGCACCTCAGCCACGGCCAGGCCAGGAAAGAGATGGCCACCTGTTCCTCCGCATGCGATCACGGCGTTCATTAGATCCTCGGGGTGACGCGCACCCGCATCGCCATTTCTTTGCGCGGCGCGGGCTCGAGCACGCCTTGCCGGTAGATATTTAAGAGAATCCCAATCGAGAAAAGTGCCACCATCAGATTGGAACCGCCGTAGCTGACGAGCGGGAGGGGCAAACCTTTGTTCGGCAAGAGCGAGGTCACGACTCCGATGTTGATCGCCGCCTGGAACGCGATCAGCGATACGATCCCGCTCGCGAGGAGAAGGCCGAAGCGGTCCCGCGCATGGAGCGCGATCGTCATCCCGCAGATGATGATGAGCACGAAAAGAAAAACGACGAGGAGGGTGAAGCGCAGGCCAAGTTCTTCACCCACGATCGGGAAGATAAAATCGGTGTGCGCATAGGGCAGGTAGGACATTTTCTGGCGGCCGTTGCCGAGGCCGAGGCCGTCGATCCCGCCGCTGCCAAAGGCGATCAAGGCCTGCCACTGCTGGAAGCCTGCCCCCATCTTGTAGTCCTCCGGATGGAGGAAAGCCATCAGCCGGGCGAGGCGCTCGGGGATGCAGGTGGCGAGAAACAAAATCGCGCCCAGCCCGCCTAACGGAATCGTGCCCAGGAGCGCAAGGTTGCTTCCCGCGATAAACATCAGCACGAAAGTGGTCGCACCGATCAGGACCGTCGTGCCGAGATCGACTTCGGTGATGATGAGGGAAAGCAACACTCCGACCATCGCCATGGGAAGAATGAAACCGCGCCAGGCTTGTTTGCTCTGCGTCTCGTAACGCGAGAACCAGTAGGCGAGAAAGAAGACGGCCGCGATCTTGGCAAACTCGGACGGCTGACAGGTGATGCCGTGAAACGAGAGCCAGCGCCAGGAGCCGTTGATCTTATGCCGCAGCGGCGGCAGGAAGCAGAGCGTCAGCCCGACCACGGCCACACCAAACCAGACATACCAGGTCCGCTGCCAGAAATGGTAGTCGACCAGCGCCGCGCCGATGCAGGCGACCAAACCGATCCCGAGCCAGATGGCGTGCTTGCGCACGTAGAAATAAACGTCGCCCTGGCTGTCGCGGGCAAAAGCGCCCGTACTAAAAAGAATCACGATGCCGATGGCGAGGAGGCCAAGGACAGCGAGAAACAGGATGTAAGCGCTCTTTCGTTGCATCAACAGGTGGTTTCGTTAGGCATGGCCCGGTTTGATGGAGCATTGGAGGGACGGGCTCTGTCCCGTCCCCGTTTCAGAATCTCGGACGATACGGAGATCGTCCCTCCAGTGGCCTGGAAAACGGGTCGCCATCATTAGTCCGATTTGTGTTTCGAGGTGGTGGTTGCCACCGGGATGTGCAGCTTCTGCCCGATCTGGAGTTTGCGCGGATCGTCGATCTGGTTGAGCTCGAGCAAAGCGTCGTAGCTGACGTGCAAATGCCGCGCGATCGTGACCGGGTTTTCGCCTTTCACGACCGTGTAGATCTTGCCCGAATCTCCCACGGTCGAAGATTTGGCCGCCGGCTTCGGCTTCTCCGCGATTTTGGCGGGCGCTTTCGTTTCCGTGCGCACCGCGACTTTTGTGATCTCGTTAGGCGCGACCGCGCCTGATTCCGTGACGATTGCGGGAGTCGAGCTGGTGTTGGCGACCGGCGCGGTCGTCTCCGCAACCACACTGGTCGCGGTTGCTTCCCGCGTTTTGATCGTGTTGAAAGCGATAATGCCCGCGATCGCGACGATGTGGAGGAGGAGGACGATGAGCAGAGCGCGCGACAATTTCATGTTCGGCTCGGCCATTTGTTCGTAGTCCATTCCGTCGGGCAGCCCGAGCGAGCGGGAGCGGCGGGCGGCGGTGGCGTTGAGCTTCTTTTTGCGCTTGAGGATGGATGGCATTTTCATAGTGGTGGGTTGGGTAGCCCGCGCACGAGGGCACGGAATTGATCGCCGCGGTCGGCGTAGCTTTTGAACATGTCGAAGGAGGAAGTGCCGGGAGAAAAGAGGACGGTCTCGCCGTCGTGCGCGACGGCTTGGGCGCGCTCCACTGCCGCGCCTAACGACGGAGCCAGCTCGCATTCCGTCGCCTCGCGCCAGTCACGCGCCACGCTCTCGGCGATCTCGCCGATCAGAATCGCGTGCCGCACTTTCCGCGCGACGAGCGGCGCGATGGAATCAAAAGCGAAGCCTTTGTCCTTCCCACCGGCGATGAGGACAATCGGTTTGGTCGCGCTGAGGAGCGCTTTTTCGAGGGCGTCGAGATTAGTCGCTTTCGAGTCGTTGACATACTCGACGCCGCCGAGCGCGCGGATGAATTCGAGGCGGTGCAACTGCGCTCGGTAGGCGCAGAGCGGCGGGACCATCGCTTCAAAGGAGAGCCCGCGAGCGCGCCCGACGGCGAGTGCGGCCATCATGTTCTCGGCGTTGTGCGGTCCGCGCAGTTGCGCCTGCGAAAGTTGCAGGACCGGTTGCTGTCGGAAAAGAATCCAGCCGTCGCCTAACGAAAAGTCGCCGTCGTTCGTCCAGGCGCTGAAAGTGGTAAGGCGCGGCTTCAGCGCCGGGAGATGTTCGGCCACGTTCACGACCGCGGTGTCCTCCGTGGTTTGATTTTCGAAGATGCGCAGCTTCGCGTCGCGGTATTCGCGCACGGACGGATAACGATCGAGGTGATCGGGCGCAAAATTAAGCCAGACGCTGATCTCGGGATGAAACTCGCGGATCGTCTCGAGCTGAAACGAGCTCACCTCCACGGTCAGG
>JBDTCM010000245.1:0-3031 GCA_039923575.1 Chthoniobacterales bacterium | reverse complement strand
AAAAGCATTGCCGATTTCGAGATCGCTCTGCCACGCAAAATCATCCTCCTTGTCGGTCGCGCGATCCGAGTTGGAGAGATTGTTGTCGTAAAGAAGGCTGCTCTCGGCATCGATACGCCAGTCGGCGCGGGCGGCGCTCAGCAGCGACGCGAGAAGCAAGGCCAGCCCTGTCGCGCGCACGGCGTTCACATAGCGGGACATTCTTTCGTCCGACATCTTTTTAGAATCGCAACCAGATCCCGCTCCGTCGAGCGAAAAGAGAAACGTATTCGTTAGGCGGGAATCGCCAGCCCGGCTTTGCGCAGGCCGTCGAGCAGCGGCTCGAGCAATCCGCTGGCGAAGTGCCAGCTCGCGATATTCGCGCGCGCGTGCGCGGCAAATTCCGGATCAATCGCGAGCAGGTCGCGAACAGCCGCCTCCGCTTCAGGCTTGCGGCCGAGTTGTCCATTGGCCGCCGCCACCACCAGGTAGGGCCAGAATAGACCGGGGATGTCGACGCGGTTGGCGTGGTCGAGCGCGCGTTCGTATTCGTGTTTATGGAAGTGCTCCCAGATCGGGCCGAAATGCATCCAGCCCGCGTGGTCCGGATTGAGTTCCATCGCGTGGCGCACGATCGCCGCGCCACGCTCAAACTCGCCTGTGTGCACGATGAGCAGCCCGAGGATGCCGAGCGCGTCGGTGTTGAGCGGATTAATTGTCATCGCGCGCTCGGCCGCGGGGCGAAAAGCGGCCAGGTCCTGCCGAAAGAAATAGGTCTGCGCGAGCGAGACGAGCCCAAACTGATTCGTGCGATCGAACTCGACGCCGCGGCGGGCCGCGACCAAGGCGCGATCCAGATCGGTCGGGTCGGCCTGAAAGCCAAACGCGTAGGCGTCGACATACATTTGCGCGAGGCAGGACCACAGCTCTGCGCGCGCGTTGTCCCGCTCGAGCGCGGCTTCGAGCCGCTTCTTCAGCGCCGCGTGGTTTGCCGGCGTGATCTGCTGCCGGTAGGCGAAATACTGGAACTGCCATTCGGCCGGCGTGAGGTCCGCGTCGTCCTTCGCGACGGCCACCGACGCCATCGAATTCACGAGCACGCCATAGCTGTCGGCCACGGTTGCGACAATGCGGGCCGCAACATCATCCTGCACCGCGAAAATACTCGAGTCTTTCAAGTCTCGATCGTAAGTCTCCGCCCAAAGTTGCGCGCCCGTCTCCGTATCGATGAGATGGGCGGAAACACGGATAGCCAAACCCTGCTTCCGGATGCTTCCTTCCACGACGTAGCGCGCACCAAGTTCGGCGCCCAGTGTCCGCTCGTCTCCGGCCCGTCCTTTCAGGCGAGCTGCCGCGGCTCTCGCCACGACGGACAGATTGGGGAACCGCGAAAGTCCGGTCGTGACATCCTCGCCGAGTCCGTCAGCAAAGGACTCAAGATCGTCTCCGCCAGAACTTTTAAATGGGAGGACGGCAACCCAAAAAGCTTCTTGCGAGCGCGTCGTGCCCGAGGATTTGCCGACGGTAGCTGACGAAGTTGGGGTCCCGTCTTGGCCGGCAATTTCCAGCCCCGCCTTGTGCAGTCCGTCAATAAAATGCTCCACGTATTCGATATTCCACCATTTCTCCGCTTCTTTGCGCACCACGACCGCAAAGTCCGGCCGCAGATTGAGCAGATTGCGCAATGCTTTGCCGGCTTCATCGTTTTCGCCGAGCTGAGCATATGCTGCTGCCAACCCGGCGTGCATACCCCAATGGCCTGGCAGATCTGCTTTGAGCAAAGAAGTAATGGCGCTGCGATAGTCGCGCTGCCGATAGGAATTGTAGAAGTTCGCATACCAATACCACCCGGGATGATTGGGATTAAGCTGCCTGGCGCGCTCCGCCAGCGCGAGGCCGCGCTCCCACTCGCCCGCATAGATGAGCAACTCGCCAACGAAAGCGATCGAGTTACCGTCCATGGGATTAAGCGCGACGGTTCGTTCCGCGGCGTTTCGGAAAGCCTGGAATTCCTTCCGAAAGAAGAGGGCCTGGGCCAGACTGAAATAAGCGAGATGATTGGCTGGCCCGGATTCGACGGCCCGCCGTGCCGCGGATAATCCGCTCGTTAGGCAATCAGCTCGAAGGTTGAAACCTTGCCCGTGCTCCTGCACGCAGAGTAACGCCAGCATGGCCCACGCATCGGCATAAGCCGGCGCCTTCTGTACGGCCAATTCCAAGCCTGCCCGTGCCACCGCAAGATCTTCCGGAGTGACCCGTTGAAAGTAGCCAAAGCTGCGCAGCACGGCTTCGTAGGGACTCAACTGCTCCGGAGTGCGGCTGCGCACAGCGTCACTCAGGCTTCGGGGCAAAACCCCATTCAAATCGGCGACAGTCGAAACAATTCGCGGAACCAAATCGTCTTGCAGCTCGAAAATTGTTTCGGGAATAAACGCGCGTTCGTAGTTCTCAGCCCAAAGATTTGCGCCTGAAATCGCATCAACGACTTGCACGGCCAGACGCAATTTCGCCCCAGCTTGGCGCAGGCTCCCTTCCATCACGTAGCGCGCGCCCAGTTCCTTGCCGACGGCGCGCACATCGCCCGAATCTTTAGCCAAGCGCAACGTCGAGCTCCGGGCAATGACTCTAAGATAAGAGAAGCGAGAAAGACCGGTGACGATATCTTCTGACAAGCCCTCGGCCAAGGCGCTGAGATCGGTATTTGCGCCGGCATACTTAAAGGGCAAGACCGCGCCCCAGAATCCTTCCTCCCGACGCGCGGAAGCATCGGACGCCTCTTGTTCTTTCGGTTTCGCGCTGCGCAACTTCTCCGGCACTTCCGGATTGCCTACCTCCTCGTTGTAGAGGTTGAAAACGTGGACGCGAACGCCGTGTTTCACTTCCACCTCGCCGAGATCATGCAGTTGCGACTGCCAATCACCGCATTGTTCGAGATCTTCAGCGACGCGTTTCGAAAGCAGGATGTGGCCGGCGTCGCCGCAATCCATCACCCGCTGCGCGATGTTCATCCCGATGCCGGCCACGTTGCTGCGGTCGTTTAAATCGGTCACCA
>JBDTCM010000244.1:0-5231 GCA_039923575.1 Chthoniobacterales bacterium | reverse complement strand
AAAAGATCGGTCACGCCTTGGTCGGGGAGCGAAAGGAATTCCACACCCTCGGGCGTGATGCCGAGGATTTGCAAAGCGGCCAGCGCTTCTCCCTGCCGACGCACACCCCAACGGCGGCGGTCATCTTCGCGGATGCGCACCTTGCGTTCGAGCACTCGCTGCGGCCAGCAATTGCGCTCTCCATCAGTCGCGTAGACCACACGCACGGCGGCGCCGGCCGTGATCGCCCGCTGCAGAAACACGCCCGCGGCGAGCGATTCGTCATCAGGATGGGGGGCGAACAACATCACGCGCGAGCGTGAAGTCAGAGGTGGCATGTTCATCTGGGAATCCCGGTCTTAGCAGATGTAATCGTCTGTGCAAGCCGGGATGGTTGTCGCCTTTCCCCTCGTGCTCGTGCGCCTCCTCGTGCTCGCAATCGAAAAAGAGCGCCTCTAGACGCTTCGCTCTGCGAAGCGCGGGGGCGGGCGTTGCGCGGCGTCTTTCCCGAAACGAAAACGCAGACTCGCGTCTCCCAGAGGGAGGCGTCTACAACTTCAGTCTCTCGACACAGCCTTGGAGGGATTCGGCGTCAGTGACGCTGATGACCTCGGCGCCCTTGCGGGTCCGTTGCAGCAGACCCGCCAGCACGCCGCTGGGTCCGAGCTCGAGGAACAGGTCGCAACCCATCTCGAGCATCCGCTCCATGCAATCGGTCCAGCGCACCGTGGAGGTCACCTGCTCTTGCAGCGTCTCGCGGATATCGTCGGCGGATTCCACCTGCGCACCGGTCACATTGCTGATCACGGGAAACTCCGATTTTTGCAAAATAACATGCAGAAGCGCTTCCCCTACTTGTTCGTAAGCTGTGTCCATTAAACGCGAATGATAAGCGCCAGCAACATTCAAGAGTGTGGCGCGGCGGATGCCATGTTCCTTTGCTAATCCAACCGCCAGCTCGACTTTGGCGCGCTCTCCGGAGATCACGATCTGGCCGGGAGCGTTGAGATTCGCGACGTCCACATCGGTCGCGGAAGCGAGAGCGCGCACGGCCGATTCGTCGGCCCCGATCATTGCCGCCATCGCACCGGAGGTCGCATCGCACGCCGCCTCCATAAAACGGCCCCGTTGCTCGACCAGGCGCAATCCATCTTCAAAAGAGAACGTGCCGGCCGCCGCATGCGCGGTCCATTCGCCTAACGACAACCCGGCAGCGGCCGTGATCGGGAACATGCCCGCGATGTCGCGCAGGACGCTGAGGCAGGCGAGACCGTAAACGTAGAGAGCGGGCTGACAATTCGACGTCCGGGTCAGTTCCTCGAGCGGGCCGTGCCAGGCGATCTCGCTCAGGTTGCGACCGAGCACTTCGTCCGCGCGCCGGAACAAATCCGCGGCTTCGACGAAGTCGGTGGCCAGATCTTTCCCCATCCCGACGGTCTGCGCGCCCTGCCCGGCAAATAACAATGCGATTTTTCGATTCATCCTTGGTCTAAACAAGCCGCACGAAAATCACGGCTCTGCAATCGCGAATTCGTCCTCATTCCCGTCCACGGCCCGGGAGCGCCCCCAACCGGTCGGCCGTGGATCGGCCGGCTTCCTGATTTCGACGCCCGCGGAAAGCAATGTTCCGAGCAAGATGGTAAGAGAAAGAAGCAAAAGCTCGAACATCGGCAGCGCAAACCGCGGCATGATCTGAGCGAAAAAAAAATTTGCCAACGTCATGAGAAGGCCGACCGCGCACAGCACCGCAGCATACGAAATGACTCGCCGGATCAATTGCGGCGCTCCTCTGCCCATCAGGCAAAGGAGTGCGACCGCGCCCGACCAGACGATGCACCATCCCCGGAACGACAGAAAATTCCAGAGATGAAAATACGTTGCCCCTTGAAATTTCATCACTTGCTCGATCGGATTTCGGAAGGTGATCAGGCCGGCAACCTGCGGCACGTGATCCCGATGCGTATTGACATAGTCGGTGGAGGAAAACAGGTAACCGGCCATGTCGCCTTCGGTCAGGCTGGTCGCCCGCGCGAAATCATCGAACGCGATCGCCGGCAGAGGGCTCACTGGCGGTGAAAGAAAAGCCGCCGCGACATCGTTGAGCACTCGGTCGAAATGTTCGTGCCAGGCCTTGCTGTCCTCGGCACCCAGGCTTGTCCGGACCGCGGCGAGGAATTGAAAGGGATCCCAGGATGAATGGTGGTCGACCCAGGTTTGCAGGACTGCCAGAAACTTCCTGCTGTCGGCCAGGTGGACCCGGTCGGCGATCTTTTCAAGCAGGCTGGCGCGCGCGGAAACAGG
Organism: Chthoniobacterales bacterium; assembly: GCA_039923575.1. GTDB lineage: Bacteria > Verrucomicrobiota > Verrucomicrobiia > Chthoniobacterales > UBA10450 > Palsa-1392. Next base: position 2,951 of record JBDTCM010000244.1, on the reverse strand, counting down.
CATCGCAGTGAGGAAGTCGAGGCGCCAGACAAAAGTGACACCGAACTCCGACCGGGCATTGATGTGAGCCTTGCGGCAAAGGAGGTGTGTGTAACCGCTCGCCAGGAGCAATGCGGCGACGCCAACCGCGACCGATATCCCACAAGCCCGCGCCTGCTCCCGAAAGCGCGGCGCGACCGAATTTCCATCCGAGCGCTTTCGTGGAACGGACCAGTGCTGTGCAATGGCGGAGAGGACAAAAGCCAGCGGGAAAAGCCCCGCCAGCACGGCGTTAATGTGCCGCGTGAGGATGCTGCAGACGAGAAGCAATCCCAGGAGCGACCACGACCGGACTTTCACGTTCGGAAAACTCGCGAGCATCCGGATTCCCAGCCCCACGAGGAGCAAGATCGTGATCATACTCAGCGTCTCCGATCCGAGGCAATGAGCGAAGGCGTAGAACATCGAATGGCTGGCGATAAAGGCGGCAAGAATTAGTCTCACGGTCAGCGAGGTCGCCAGGGCACTGATGAGGTAAAAGGCCGAAAGACAGAATCCGAGGTGCTGAACGAGGAGAAGCATCGCGATCCGGGCATTCGTTAGGCGAGGGCGCTTCATGAAAGCGCCAAGATGCATCGCCCCGCCGGTCGCCCGGTGTCCCATCCAGAGCGGAACCCGCGCCAACTCGCAATAGAGTGGCCCATGGAGAAGAATCGTGCTTTGGCCCGGGGGATAGGTCAGCTGGACGTAGGCGTCGACGTCGCGCCAGAGGGGCGACACGTTCATCATGAGCCAGACCGACGGGAGCGCAAGACAAAGGAGTGGCAGCACAATCGCCGCGATCTTCGCGGTGCGGAAAGGATTGCCTTTCGCTACTTGTTTACGGAGCATGCGACTTTCCGCAGGACTGCTGTCGACCAGGATTGAAAACGATCACCGCGTATGAAAGGCGCCAATTTGCGCTTGCGCAGGCAACTTCGAAGGGGAGCGTAGCAATAATCCGATATGTCCACGATTACCCGCGACATTCAAGCACCCGATCCCCTTGCCCGCACTTTGCAGGTGCAGGCGGACGCGACCCCCGGCGATGATTTCGGCGAAAAAATGGTGCTCAACATGGGGCCGTCGCACCCCGCAACGCACGGCGTCCTGCGCCTCGTTCTGGAACTCGACGGTGAGTTGGTGACGAAAGCGACACCGCATGTCGGCTACCTGCATCGCGGCGATGAGAAAATCGCCGAGAACATGCAATACAACCAGTTCGTTCCCTACACGGATCGGCTCGATTATCTCGCCCCGCTCGCGAACAACGTTGCCTACGCGCTCGCGGTCGAGAAGCTGATGGGCTGGGAACTGCCACCGCGCGGCAAAGCGATCCGCGTCATCTGCTGCGAGACAGCGCGCATCTCCGCGCATCTCCTCGGGCTCGGCGCGATGGCGCTCGACCTCGGCGCGATGACGGTTTTCCTCTACACCTTCACCGAGCGCGAGAAGCTCTATAATTTATTCGAGTTGCTCACGGGCGCGCGCTTCACCACTTCGTACACCCGGGTCGGCGGACAGATTCGCGATTTGCCGCCGACGTTCATCCCGCAGCTCGAAAAGTTCATGGATGATTTCATCCCGCAACTTGACGAGATCGACAAGCTGCTCACGCGCAATCGCATTTTTGTCGATCGGACACGTGACATTGGCGTCATCCCGCGCGAGCGCGCCGTCGCTTACGGCATTTCCGGCCCCAACCTTCGCGGCAGCGGCGTCGAGCACGACCTCCGTCGCAAACATCCATATCTGGATTACGAGAAATACGATTTCGAGGTGGCGATCGGCAGCGCCGGAGATTGTTACGATCGTTATCTGGTGCGGATCGAGGAGATGCGGCAAAGCGTGCGCATTCTCCGCCAGGTCATCGAGCATCTACCGGACGGCCCGATCAACCTCGCTGATTGGAAAAACATGCTCCCGCCGAAGGCGCATGTGCTGACGAAGATGGAGGAACTGATCCATCATTTCATCGTCGTGACCGAAGGGATCGACGCGCCGCCGGGCGAAGTTTATTTCGCGGCGGAAAATCCCAAGGGCGAACTCGGCTTCTACATCAACAGCAAAGGCGGCGGCGTGCCGCATCGGTTGAAGATTCGCTCGCCCTCGTTCGTCAACCTGAGCATCTTGCCCGAACTCCTGCCCGGCTGCATGATGAGCGACGTGGTCGCCATCCTCGGCAGTCTGGACTTCGTCATGGGAGAATGCGACAGATGAAAGACCCTATGAGAAACAGAACCCGGCTCCTCGGATTCATATTCGCCGCCCTCGCTCTGCTGTCGTTAGGCGCATGCAATCGCAACCCGCTTTCCGGTTCCAAATTGACGAGCGCAAACTACGACCAGATCACCCTCGGGATGTCGAAAGCGCAGGTCCAGGAGATCCTCGGCCCACCGACGACGATCGACTCGAAGACTGTCCTCTTTTTCAAAAAAACGACTTTCCGCTACGAGGATGGGAAGAAATTTGCCATCATCACTTTTAAGAATGACGAGGTCGACAGCAAGGACACCAACCTGGGACGGGAACCCTAGGCGGAGAGAATGAAGAAGCACTTCAAATCGTGGCGTTGGCTGAGCGTGTTCGTCGCCGCGCTCTTCGTGCTCGGCGCCTGCCACGGGAACCGCCTCACCAAGGCGAACGTGGACGAAGTCTCCAAGGGCATGAGTCGCAAGCAGGTGGAATCGATCCTCGGCCCGCCCACCTCGGTCGATAGCACCGATCTGTTGGTCACGAAAAAGGTGACCTACATCTATCAGCAGGCCGACGAATCCGTCACGATCGTCTTCTTTAGCGACGAGGTGGCGTCGAAGGAAAGCACTCTGCACGACTAGCCGTCATCCGTGGACGCGACGATGACGACGAACGTTCCGGCCACACTGGAACGGCAGATGGACGAAGCGATCAGCCATTATCCGGCCGATCAAAAA
>JBDTCM010000243.1:0-5372 GCA_039923575.1 Chthoniobacterales bacterium | reverse complement strand
CCCCCATGTGGTGAAGATTCGCAACCTCGCCGGAGACGGAGGGCAATTGTGCGAGAGCGCCCGCCGCAGGTGAAATTCAGCGCCGAAGGTGATCACCACGCCTTGCCTGACGCGGCGAAGCCCGACTCGAGGGGGACCGGCGCTGTTTTGATTTTGCAATCGCCTCGCGCTCTTCGATGATTCCAGCCCATGGCGGAACTTTCCAAGGCTTACGAACCGGCGGCGGTCGAGGCGAAGTGGTATGCGCGCTGGCTGGCGGACGGTTGTTTCACGGCCGATCCGGCGTCCTCGAAGCCGGCCTATTCGATCGTCATCCCGCCGCCCAACGTGACCGGCGTGCTCACTCTCGGCCATGTCCTCAACACCACCATCCAGGACATCCTCGCCCGGCGCGCCCGCATGCTCGGCAAGGAGGTACTGTGGCTGCCAGGCATGGATCACGCCGGCATCGCGACCCAGACGGTGGTCGAGCGGCAGTTGCGCAAGGAGGAAAAGAAGACCCGGCACGATCTCGGGCGCGAGGAATTCGTCCGGCGCATCTGGGAGTGGAAGGAAAAACACGGCGGCATCATCATCGAGCAACTGAAACGGCTCGGCTGCTCCTGCGACTGGTCGCGCGAACGCTTCACCATGGATGCCGATTACTCGCGCGCCGTGCAGCGCACCTTTGTCGATCTCTATCAAAAGGGATTGATCTATCGCGGTCGGCGAATGGTGAACTGGGATCCGGTCGCGCTCACCGCGCTCTCCGACGAGGAAGTGATTCCGACCCCGCAAAAGTCCGCGCTCTTTTATGTGCGCTACGAGCTGGTCGAGGAACCGGGACGCTTCATCGAGGTCGCAACGACGCGGCCCGAGACGATTATGGCCGACGTCGCCCTCGCGGTGCATCCGACCGACCAGCGTTATCAGTCGTCGTTAGGCAAGAAAGTTTGGCGTCCGCTCGACCGCGCCGAGTTGCCGGTCGTGGGCGATGAAGGGATCGATCCGGCCTTCGGCACCGGCGTTCTGAAAGTGACCCCGGCGCACGACAAGGTCGATTTTGAGATCGGCCAGCGCCACAACCTGCCGGTGATCGACGTTCTGCATCCGAACGGCACGATCAACTGCCCGAGCGTCCCCGAGCTCGACGGCCTCGATCGTTTCGTCGCGCGCAAAAAAGCCGCCGAGATGCTCGCCGAGAGCGGGCTGCTCGCGAAAGAAGAACCGCACGAGAGCACGGTTGGATTCAGCGAGCGCGCGGGCGTGCCGATTGAACCGCGCTTGAGCGAACAATGGTTCCTGAAATATCCACGCGTCGAGGAAGCGCGCGCGGCGGTTGGTCCGAAGGCGGCGATTCATTTTCGGCCGGAGCGCTGGGAAACGGTTTATCAACATTGGCTGGAGAACATCCAGGACTGGTGCATCAGCCGCCAGCTCTGGTGGGGCCATCGCATCCCGGTGTGGTACGCAAACGACGACCCGGCAAAACTTCACGTCGCCATCGAGCCGCCGTCCGATCCGGAAAACTGGACGCAGGATCCCGACGTGCTCGACACCTGGTTTTCGAGCTGGCTCTGGCCGTTCGAAACGATGGACGACGCGACCCGCGCGAGGTTTTATCCGACGAGCGATCTCGTGACCGCGCCCGACATCATTTTTTTCTGGGTTGCGCGCATGATCATGGCCGGGCTCGAGTACACGGGCGAGGCGCCGTTCCGGGATGTTTTCTTCACCGGCCTGATCCGCGACCCGCAGGGACGGAAGATGAGCAAGTCGTTAGGCAATTCGCCCGACCCGCTCGATCTGATCGGGAAATATGGTGCCGACGGAGTGCGTTTCGGCCTGATGCGAATCGCGCCGATCGGCCAGGATATTCGGTTCGACGAAAAACAAATCGAGGAAGGCCGCAACTTTGCGAACAAGCTCTGGAACGCGACTCGCTTCCGCCAGATGCACGGCGGCGAGACCGAGGGCGAGATCAATCCCGCGCTCCTCACGAGCGACGACAAATGGATCCTGCTGCGCCTCGACGCCGCGATCCGCGCGGTCACGCAGGCACTCGAGGCTTACAATTTCAGCGAAGCGGCCCAGGCGCTCTATCGCTTTTTCTGGAGCGAATATTGCGATTGGTATCTCGAGGCGAGCAAAGCAGCGCTCAATTCGCCGGACGCGGCGCGCAAGGCCAACACGCTTGCCGTGACCGATTTCGTGCTCGGGCACACCTTGCGGTTGTTCCATCCCTTCCTGCCTTTCATCACGGAAGAGCTCTGGCATGGCCTCGGGTTCAACGCCGATCTGCCGGAGGAGCAGGGCGCGAAAACGATCCAGTTCGCGCGCTGGCCCCTGCCGCTCGACGCCGAGTTCAAGAAACATTACGGTCTCACGCCTAACGACGAACAATTCGCCAACGCGAAATACGAAACCGTCGTGGCCGGCCGTGGCTTGCGGCGCGATTTCCAGATCGCTTCGAATAAACGGGTCGTCTTCGTGCTCCGGCCCTCGAGCCCGTTGCCGGACGAGGAGGCGGCGGTCCTGCGCATCCTGCTCAACGCCGAGCGGCTCGATCTCGCGACCGATTATCAGCCAGCCAAGGGAACTCCGACCGCGTTGACCCCGCTGGGCGAACTCTACCTGCCGCTCGAAGGCTTGATCGATCTCGCCGCGGAACGGGAGCGTCTCGGCAAAGAGATCGCGAAAGTCGAAGCGGAGTTGATCACGGTGCGGAAGAAATTGGCCAACGAAAATTTCGTCACGAACGCCCCTGCGGCAGTGGTAGCGGAACATCGCCAGCGGGAAAAGGACTTCGCGGAACGCCTCGCGCAGCTCCAGGAGATGGTCCGCTCGTTAGGCTAGATTCGGAGGGACGAGCTTCCGCTCGTCCAGTCTGCTGCGACGCCACCCCGAACGAAACTGGACGAGCGGAAGCTCGTCCCTCCGTGGTTGTCGCGGGGGATTGCGCGACAGTATAGTCGCTCCCGTGTCATGATGCGGTTCCTGAAATTCCTTCTCTGGTTCGGCATCGCGCTCCTCGGTGCGACCTCGGTCGCCGTCGCCGCGCTAGCCCGGGGCGAGCCGATCAACGCGCTCTGGATTGTGACCGCCGGTCTGTGCGCGATGGCGATCAGCTATCGCTTCTACAGCAAGTGGCTCGCGGCCAAAGTGCTGGTCCTGAATGACGAGCGCGCCACGCCCGCCCTGGTCGTGGACGACGGCAGGGATTTCGTCCCGACCAATCGCTGGATGGCCTTTGGACATCACTTCGCCGCCATCGCCGGTCCGGGGCCACTCGTTGGGCCGGTGCTGGCGGCGCAGTTCGGCTATCTGCCGGGGATGCTTTGGATTCTGATCGGGGCAACGTTAGGCGGTGGCGTGCACGACATGATTGTCCTCTTTGCGTCCGTCCGCCGGCGCGGCAAGACGTTAGGCCAGATGGTAAAGGAGGAAATCGGCAGCGCGGTCGGGACGCTCGCCCTCATCAGCGTCCTCGCCATCATGGTGATCCTGCTCGCCGTTCTCGCGCTCGTTGTGGTGCAGGCGCTGGCCAAGAGTCCGTGGGGCGTTTTCACGATCGCGATGACGATTCCGATCGCCGTCATCATGGGAATCGGTTTGCGCAGCGGCCGGGTCGGGGTCGGCTGGGTCACGATTTTCGGATTGTTCGGCCTGCTCTTTTCCGTCTGGGGCGGACAGTTTCTGGCGCAATATCCAGCGCTCGAAAGCTGGTTTCGCTTTGACCAGAAATCGCTCGCCTGGGCGCTCATGTTTTACGGCTTTGCCGCCTCGGCGCTGCCAGTCTGGCTGCTCCTCACGCCGCGAGATTATCTCAGCACTTTTCTGAAGTTGGGTACGGTCGCCGCGCTTGCGGTCGCGGTCATTGTGATCCATCCCACCCTGCAAATGCCCGCCCTGACTCGCTTCATCGACGGGACTGGACTCGTCTTTGCCGGTCCGGTGTTTCCTTTCGTCTGCATCACGATCGCCTGCGGCGCGGTCTCCGGATTTCATTCGCTCATTGCGTCGGGCACGACGCCGAAAATGATCGAGAGCGAAACGCGCATTCGCGACATCGGTTACGGCGCGATGGTTGTTGAGATGATGGTCGCGCTCATGGCTCTGGTCGCCGCGTCGGTTCTTCCGCCCGGGCAATACTTCGCGATCAACGCCAAGGGTGCGCCGAGCGCAGTGGTCGCGACCGTTTCGGCGGCGGGATTTCCTGTGACCGAGCCGGAGATGAAACAACTCGCGACCGAGCTGGGCGAAAGCACGATGTTCGGGCGCGCCGGCGGAGCGCCCACCTTTGCGGTCGGGATGGCGCACATGTTTTCGCGCATCACAGCCAACCCGACCGCCCTCGCGCTTTGGTATCACTTCGCGATTATGTTCGAGGCGCTCTTTATCCTCACCACGCTAGATGCCGGGACGCGGGTCGGGCGTTTTCTCCTCCAGGATTTGCTGAGTCAGGTGTGGCGACCGTTTGGCAATACCCGATCGTGGAGCGCGAATATTTTCGCGAGCGCGCTGCTCGTGGCAGCGTGGGGCTGGTTTCTTTATCAGGGGGTGATCGATCCGTTAGGCGGGATCAACAGCCTCTGGCCGCTCTTTGGCCTGGCCAATCAACTTCTCTCCGTCATCGCGCTCTGCCTCGGCACGACGATCCTGATCAAGATGGGCAAAGCCCGCTACCTCTGGACCACGCTCGTGCCGCTTACTTTCATGATCGTGGTCACGTTTTCGGCCGGTTACCTGAAGATCTTTTCGCCGGATCCCCGGATCGGTTTCCTCAGTGGCGCGGACAAGCTGGTCAACGACGCGGCGATGGCGGCCAAGATCGATGTCGCCCGGCAGGCCTTCATCTGGCGGATCGACGCGCTGGTGGCGGCGGCTTTTCTTGGATTGGTTTTCCTGATCGTGGCTGGTTGCGCCTCGCAATGGTGGCGGCTGTTGCGCGGGACGAAACCGATCGTGCTGCACGAGAGCGAGTTCGTGCCGTTGGCTCAGTTGCCGGTGGCGGGTCGTTAGGCAACGATGCGCGAAAAAGAGATGCTCGCCGTGGTGGCGGCGCTGGCCAGGCAGCCGACTGCGCCCTTCCGTGAGGATGCGGTTCGAGCAGAGATCGAGACGCAGCTCGGTGGATGCCCTCACGTGAAATTCGAGCGCGATGCTTTCGGGAATGTGATCGCGCGTTATCAGCGCGGACGGCGCAAGGCGGAGTGGGCGTTCGCCGCGCATATGGATCATCCCGGCTGGGTGCGGGGGGAGTTTCTCGGGTCGGTAGCGGAGCGCTTTCGCCAGGATCCGCAAACGAAGTCTTTTGGCGATTTCGCCATGTGGGACTTGCCGCCCTTCGAAATTCGCGAGCGACAGATTCATTCGCGCGCCTGCGACGATCT
>JBDTCM010000242.1:0-3099 GCA_039923575.1 Chthoniobacterales bacterium | reverse complement strand
ACCAACCAGCACCTGATGGAGCTGCTCATCATGGTGGATGCGGCGCGTCGCGCGAGTGCCGATCGGATCACGGCGGTGATCCCGTTTTTTGGCTACGCCCGGCAGGATCGCAAGGATCAGCCGCGGGTGCCGATCACGGCCAAGCTGGTCGCAAATCTTCTCACTGCGGCGGGTGTGAGCCGCGTCCTGACGATGGATCTGCATGCGCAGCAGGTGCAGGGTTTTTTCGATATTCCGGTGGACCATCTTTATTCGCTGCCCGTTCTGATTCCTTACCTGCGAGAGAAATTGACCCGCAAGACGGCGGTCGTGTCGCCCGATGTGGGCGGGTTGAAAATGGCGAGCGCGTATTCGCAGGCGCTGGGTGCGAGCCTCGCGATCGTCGCGAAACAGCGCAAGAGCGCGACCGAGACCGAGGCGCAATATTTGATCGGTGAGGTGGACGGCTGCGATGTGCTCCTGGTCGATGACCTGACCGAGACCGCCGGCACGCTCACTTCCGCTGCGACGTTACTGAAGAAGAACGGCGCGCTCGACATCTACGCCGGGGTGGCCCATGCCGTTCTGGCCGACGTCGCCATCCCGCGGTTGCAAAAGTCCCAAATTAAGGAATTAATAACGACCAACAGCGTGCCCGTTCGCACCGTGGAGGGTTTTACCACCACGGTGCTTTGCGTCTCTGAGCTGCTCGGGGAAAGCATCAAGCGGATTCATAATGCCGAATCCGTTTCGTCGCTTTTCAAGATCGACGGCGGCGCGCACTAATTAACTGATACCATGGCCAAACAAGTAAAACTCTCGGCAACGCGACGCACCGGCACCGGCCGGTCGGCGGTCCGCAAAATCAAAGCGCAGGGCGCGGTGCCGGCGATCATCTATGGCGGCAAGACCAAGGCGGAACCGCTTCAGGTCTCCAAGCGCGATCTCTCGGTCCTGCTCAGTCACGCTTCCGGTGAAAACATTTTGGTCGAGCTCGAAATCGACGGTGAGAAGGGCGGACGTCTTGCCCTCATGCAGGAAGTGCAGCATGCGCCGCTCGGCGGCGACATTTTGCATGTCGATTTCCACGCCGTCTCGATGGATGAAATGATCGAGGCCGACGTCCCGCTCGAACCGACTGGCATCCCCGAGGGGGTGAAGACTTTCGGCGGCTTGCTCGAGCAGAATATTCGCTCGCTCGAGATCGAGTGTCTGCCACGTGATTTACCCGATGTCATCACAGTCGACGTTTCCAAACTCAATATCGGCGACTCGATTCACGTGCATGAGCTGCCGCTCCCGCAGGGCGTGACGACGCGAGTGCCGGCTGATCTGACCGCGTTCTCAGTCCTCGCCCCGACGGTGGAAGAAGAGCCGGTCGCGGCGGCGGAAGCTCCGACGGCGCCGGAAGTGATCACGGCGAAGAAGGAAGAGCCGGAAGGTGCCGCGCCGCCAGCGAAGGGGGGAGCGCCCGCTAAAGAGAAGGAAGCCAAGAAATAATTTTCTCGCCCAGCGCCGGAGCGGACGTGAGCGACACTCGGATTCGTCTGGTCGCGGGCCTCGGGAATCCCGGGCGCGAATATCAGCGCACCCGGCACAATGTCGGTTTCATGGTGCTCGACCGGCTCGCGGCCGACGCGAAGCTCCCCTGGGATTACTCGGAAAAATGGGGCGCGGCATGGGCGAAAACCGACGTGATCATGGTGAAACCCGCCACTTTTATGAACCGCAGCGGCCAGCCGCTTTCCGCGATCGCGAACTTCTACAAGATCGCCGCGGCGGAAATTCTCGTCGTGCTCGATGATTTCGCGCTCCCGCTCGGGCGGCTGCGGTTGCGGACGCAGGGCAGCTCGGGTGGACACAACGGTCTCGAGTCGATCTGCGAGCATTTCGGGACCGAAGAAATCCCGCGACTGCGGATCGGGATCGGCGGCGCGCCGTCCGAGGGCGCGGTCGATTACGTGCTCGGCCGGTTTTTTGAAGAAGAGCAGCCGGTCCTCGATGCCGCCATCAACCGCGCGGCGGAAGCGGTGAAGTGCGTCATCGACAAAGGGCTGTTTGCTGCGATGAATGTTTTCAACAAACCACCTGAAGAATTATGAAGAATCGTTATGAAGCGCTGATCGTCCTCAACACCCAGGGCAAGGATGATGCAGTGAAAGATATTGTGGACCGTCTCGAGTCCGAATTTCAAAAAGAAGGCGCCGAGATCGAGCAGGTCCAGAAGATGGACAAGCGGCCGTTTTCCTACGTCGCGGGCGACCTCGACTCCGGCTTTTACGTCAACTTCGTCTTCCACGCCGACTCGCAACTGATCACCAAACTGCGCACCAAGTTCAAGCTCGACCCGGAGGTTTATCGCCAGCATTACCAGCGGTTGCGCGAGAAAAAGGCGCCGAAGGCAAAAAAGAAGTTGGCCGAGACGAAGTAGCTTCGCTAAAAAAGGCGCATGGCCAGCTACAACAAAGTTTTCCTCCTCGGCAACCTGACTCGCGACCCCGAAGTGCGCTACACGCCGAAAGGCAGCGCAGTCGCGGATATCGGGATTGCGGTCAATCGCCAATACACTCTCGATAACGGAGAAAAGCGCGAAGAAGTCACCTTCGTCGATGTGACCCTCTGGGGTCGTCAGGCCGAAGTGGCGGGCGAATATCTCAAGAAAGGCCGGTCGGTATTCATCGAAGGCCGGCTCCAGCTCGACATCTGGGACGACAAGACCTCGGGCCAAAAGCGCAGCAAACTCAAGGTCATCGGCGAGATGATGCAGATGCTGGGCGGCCGTCCCGGCGGCGGCGGTAGCGGTGGACCAGATGAAGGCGGCGGCGAAGAAGCCCCGGCCCGCTCCTCCAAGTCGAGTGGCGGTTCACAGAGCGCGCCGCCTCCCAAACGTGGCTCGTCCGAGCCGGACGACGACGAGATTCCGTTTTGATTCGGACACGTGTCAGGTTTAGCCTGCACGTGTCATGAAAACGAAACTCACCCTCACCGTCGATCGCGATGCGGTGGCCGGAGCGAAGAAATTTGCGCGGCGGAATGGGACCTCCCTTTCGGAGTCGGTGGAGAAGCAGTTTCGTAAGCTCGGTCAGCAATCGTTTGCCCAGCGCTGGTACGGGCAGTTCA
>JBDTCM010000241.1:0-4282 GCA_039923575.1 Chthoniobacterales bacterium | reverse complement strand
AACGTCGACGATCCGAAGTCAGGGTTTCCCTTCGCCGAGTTGCTCCAGCGCGCCTACTTCGCGCGGACGAGCCTGAGCGCGACCGGTTTTTATCGGACACCCGAGATTCATTACGATCGGAAGGCGGGACGCGGAAAACCGTTTCACTATTTCGCGGTCGGCGCGGCGGTGAGCGAAGTGGAAGTGGATGGCTTTACCGGCATGATGCACATCCGGCGAGTCGATATCCTGCACGATGCCGGCGACGCGGTGAATCTCGGCGTCGCGCGTGGACAGATCGAAGGCGGCTTCGTCCAGGGCGCCGGCTGGCTCACGATGGAAGAACTGGTCTGGGATTCGGAGGGCCGGCTGCGAACGCATTCGCCGGACACTTATAAGATTCCCGCGATCGGTGACACGCCCGACGTTTTCAATGTCGCGTTCCTCTCCGAGGCGGCCCAGCCTAACGTCATCCACGGAAGCAAAGCCGTCGGCGAACCGCCGCTCATGCTCGCGATCTCGGTGCGGGAGGCGATCCGCGACGCGGTCGCCGCGTTTGGAATAACTTGCGGTCAGGTTCCCCTCGCTTCGCCTGCGACCTGTGAAGCGATTTTTCGCGCCATCGGCGGCCGGGCGAGCGCAGAGCAGCCCGCCGCAGCGACCCCAGAACACGCGATCGCAGAAGGGGTCATCTCATAACACTCGTGTGACCCCCTCCCCTTTCCTGTCATGTTGAGCGAAGCGAAACATCTCTGATTTTTCCGGTGCTCGACGTGCGGAAATGTTCAGAGATCCTTCTCCCGCGATTGCGGGATCAGGATGACAGGCGAGAAGACGGAGATGATTCGAACCTATGAGAAATGTTCCGCACAAACTGAGCGTCGCGCGCGGCGAGAAACCGGCCGAGATCGTTTTCAAGAATGCGCAGGTCGTCAACGTCCTGAGCGCGGAAATTTACCTGACGAACGTCGCGGTCGATGACGGCCGCATTGTCGGATTGGGCGAGTACGAAGGGCGGGAGACGATCGACCTCGACGGCGCCTTTCTCGCACCGAGCCTGATCGACGGCCATTTCCATGTCGAGAGCACGATGCTCACGATTCCGGAATTTGTGCGCGCGGCGGTCCCGCACGGGACCGGCGCGATGGTGATCGATCCGCACGAATACGCCAACGTCCTCGGGCTCGACGGCATCCGTTACGTGCTCGAGTCGAGCAAGAATCTGCCGATCGATTTTTTCATCATGCTGCCTTCCTGCGTGCCGGCGACGCATTTGGAAACCGCCGGGGCGCGCTTCACCGCGGACGATCTCGCGCTCATGATCGCCGACGACCGAATCGCGGGCGTGGCGGAGCTGATGAATTATCCCGGCGTCTTTCTCGGAATGGAAAGCGAGCTGGCCAAAATCCGCGCGGGCAAAGGGAAAGCGATCGATGGGCACGCGCCGGGATTGCGCGGGAAGAACCTGAACGCCTACGCGCTGGCCGGGGTGCGCTCCGACCACGAAAGCACAGAGCTGGAAGAGGCACGCGAGAAGCTCCGGCTGGGCATGCACCTGCTCGTCAGGGAAGGCAGCACGGAACGCAATCTCGAACACATCATCGCGCTCGTGACGCCGCAGAATTCCGCCAATTGTTCCTTCGCGACCGATGACAAACTGGCCGACGACCTCGTGCACGAAGGACACCTCGATCATTCCATCCGGCGCGCAATCGAGCTGGGCGTTCCGCCGCTGACCGCGATCCAGATGGGTTCGATCAATACCGCGCGGCATTATCGGCTGCGCAATCACGGCGCGATCGCGCCGCGTTTCTGGGCTGATTTTTTGGTGCTCGATGATTTGGAAAAATTCCAGGTCCGGCGCGTTTACAAAAAAGGCAGGCTGGTGGCGGAGAACGGCCGCTACCTCGGTGAAATGCCGGCGCACATTCCGCAGCCGCGCAGCACGATGAACCTGCGTTATCGCGCGCCTGACGATTTTGTGGTGCAGGCCAACGGCGCGCAACGGATCAAGGTGATCGAGATCGTGCCGAACCAGATCATCACGCGACAGGCATTGGAAACACCCAAGGTGAGCGACGGCCAGATCATATCCGACACTGCGCGCGACATCCTGAAGCTGGTCGTGGTCGAGCGGCATCGGGCGACCGGCAATGTCGGGGTCGGATTTGTGCGGGGCTTCGGTCTGCAACACGGGGCGCTCGCTTCCACCGTCGCGCACGACGCACACAACGTGGTCGTGGTCGGCACGAACGACGGCGACATCACCGCAGCGATTCGCGCCCTCGAGGAAATGCGCGGCGGGCAGGTGGCGGTGGCGGACGGGAAGATCGCGGCGGCGCTGGCGCTGCCGATCGCGGGCCTCGTTTCCGATCAGCCGCTGGAGATCGTGATGGAAAAAATCGCCGCGCTCAACGCCGCCGCCAAGTCGTTAGGCTGCGCCTTGCCGGCACCCTTCATGTCGCTCTCATTTCTCAGCCTCTCGCCCATCCCGGCGCTGAAGCTGACCGACCAGGGTTTGGTCGACGCGGTCAACATGAAGCTGACCAGTCTCTTCGAGGACCCGAGCTAATTTTCTCCGGTGCGGATGAAAAATCCGGACACTGCGAGTAGCGTCTCGTCATGCCGACGAACGTTCTGGGGACTGACTTGCGCGCCTGTTGCAGCGATCCGGTAACCGGATTTTATCGGGACGGTTATTGTCGCACCGGGCCGGAGGACACCGGTTTGCATACGGTTTGCGCGGAGATAACGCGCGACTTTTTGGATTACTCGGTCTTGATGGGCAACGATCTCGTGACCCCGCATCCGGAGTGGGGTTTCGCCGGCTTGGAACCGGGTGATCGTTGGTGCATCTGTGTGAGTCGGTGGAAAGATGCGCTTGAGCGCGGGGTAGCGCCGCCAGTCGACTTGGAAGCGACACATTCCTCCGCGCTCGAGTTTGTCTCGCTCGAGGAATTGCAGGCGCACGCAGTGCAATAGCGGAGGGCTCGCCGCGGCGAGTCTCTCCGGGGAAACAGGCGCCTTGCCTAACGACGACCCCGCACGCCCATCGCGCCGAGGAGCGAACGAGTGAGGGTGCCGGTGATATTAACCGCCACGCTCCGCATCACGCTCCGCGCGACGCTGCTGCCGAGAACTTCGCTGAGAATATTAGGCTGCGGCGCGGCCGCGGCGGCGGGTCGCGCATAGGGAACGCCGCCCGGTTGGGGAGCGACTTCGCCAGGAGCTGCGGACGCCGGACTGGGCGGAGCCGCCGCACCCGGTGTGAAAGTGCGCCGCGCGGAGGCCGCATTTTTTTGCGCCTGCTCAGGAGAGGCTGCGGTCGAAATTTTGCCGCCGAGAATTTCGTAGGCGCTCTGCGGATCGAGAGTGGTGTTGTATTTCGCGGCGATCTCGGAGCGATCGACTGCCGCCTGCAATTCTTCGGGTGTGAGCGGGCCCATGCGGGAACGGGGCGCGCAGAGCATGGTGGCGGCAAGCGGCGTCGGCGTGCCTCGTTCATCGAGGACGGTGACGAGCGCTTCGCCGATGCCGAGTTCGGTCAGGAGTTGCTCGGTATTGTAGAACTCCGTCTCCGGATAATTTTGCGCGACGAGATGAATGGCCTTGCGGTCGTTGGCAGTGAAGGCGCGCAAGGCATGTTGCACCTTCATCCCGAGCTGGCCGAGGACGTCGTTAGGGATATCGGTCGGCAACTGGGTGCAGAAGAAAATGCCGATGCCTTTGGAGCGGATGAGCTTGATCACGGTCTCGATTTCATCGAGGAGCGACTTTTCCGCGTCGTCGAAAATGAGGTGCGCTTCGTCGATAAAGAGAACGAGCTTGGGCTTGTCCATGTCGCCGATTTCCGGAAGCGTCGCGTAAAGCTCAGCGAGCAGCTGGAGCATGAAGCTCGAGAAAAGTTTCGGACGATTTTGCATGTCGCTCAGGCGCAGGATCGAGATCGCTCCGAAGCCGTCGGTCACCCGCAGGAGATCCTGCACTTCGAACGACGGCTCGCCGAAGAACTGTTCCGCGCCTTGTTGCTCGAGCTCGATCAACTTGCGCAGAATGAGCGCGGTCGAGGTGGTCGGGACGAGTCCATATTCCGCGGTGACGTTGGCCTTGGCGTCGCCGGTAATGTACTCGAGGACTTTTTTGAAATCCTTCAGATCGAGCAAGGGCAGGTGCCTGTCGTCACAGAACTTGTAGACCAGCGCGACGAGACTCGACTGCGTTTCGTTTAATCCCAACATCCGGGAAAAAAGGAGCGGGCCGAACTCCAGCACGGTCGCGCGCATGCGCGCGCCCGGTTCATCCG
>JBDTCM010000240.1:0-3028 GCA_039923575.1 Chthoniobacterales bacterium | reverse complement strand
CTAACAAGTGCCTGACGAGTGGCTCGAAGTCGGCCGGAGCGTGGACCTTTTCCGTGGCCCAGGCGATCGCTCCGGGGGGCAGCGGCGACACCACCGCCGCGGCGCCGGCGCTCAGCTCCGGCGCGATTAACGCGGTGTGACCAAGTTTGCGACCGGTTAGGGTGGCGATGATTTCGCTCGCGAGCGCATCGTGGCGGAGCACGATCGCGTGCAGGTTGCGGCCGAGCGCGGCTTCGACTGCGGGAATGAATTCCGCCTCCACTTCGATGAGCGAGGCGAGCGCGCCGTGGAGCGCGGGCAGGATGCGCGCCGGGTCGTCGAGTCCACGGAGAACGGCTTGCGAACCTTCGGTCAGGCCGGTGCCCTCGGCGTTGAGTTGTTGCAGAATTTCGAGGCGCGACTGTCGTTCCGCGAGGGCCCGATCGCTCGTCATGAGGGCAGCTTCCGCTTCGCGCAGCTGCTGTTGCCGATGTCCCAGCTCTTCTTCGGCTGCAGGAATTTGCGCACCCAGATCCTGCAGGACGGTGTGAAGTTCCTCCGCCGTCGCGCGCGTGGCACCGAGCTGTGATGCGACCAGGGCGGCGGCCGCGCCGGCTTCGCCTAACGATGCCATCAACTCCCCGAGACGCGGTTGCGTCGCGGCCCGCCGTTCGATCGTGCCGGCGATTTCCGTTTCCAGATCGGCCAGCCGATTTTCCGCCTTCGAGATCGCCAGTGCGAGCGCTTGCAGCTCGCGTTCGCGTTCCTCCCTCTCGCGATGCACTTCGGCCGCGCGTTCCGTCAGCTCGACGAGCTCCGATTGTTTGGCGGCGAGGAGGCGTTCGGTTTCCGCGAGGAGCGCGTCGGTGTCGTGGATTTCTGTTTCCTGCTGGGTTCGCTTCGCTTCCGCGGTCTGAATGTCGAGCTCGTAGCGCTCGATCAGGGTGGTCAATTCCTGGGCGCGCTCGTGATTGAATTCGATCCGGTTGCGGTGCGACGCGATTTGGTTTTGCAGGCGCTGCACTTCGCCGCGCGCTTCGTTGATCCGGTCATCGACTTCCTCGAGCTTCCCGCGCTGCGCCGCGACTTCGTTTTCGTGATTTTCGATTTCGCGTTCGGCGGCTTGTTGCTGTTTGTCGAAGCGCTCCGCGGATTCGCGCGATTGCTCCAACTCGGCGGCGAGCGAATCGAGTTGGGCACGCGAATGATGCGTGTCGAGCACCTGGAGATCGGCCAGTAACGCCTGGTAGCGGCGCGCTTTGCCCGCCTGGCGCTGGAGCGATCCGATCTGGCGTTTGACCTCCTTGACGATGTCGCCGAGCCGCAACAGGTTTGCTTCCGTCGCCTCGAGCTTGCGCATCGCTTCGCGCTTTTGCCCCTTGTATTTTGTGATCCCGGCGGCTTCTTCGAAAACGGTGCGCCGATCTTCCGGACGCGAGCTGAGGATCTGGTCGATCCGGCCCTGCTCCATGATCGAGTAGGCACTGCGGCCGACGCCGGTGTCGGCGAAGAGGCTCTGAATGTCTTTCAACCGGCAGACCGTTTTGTTGAGCAAGTATTCCGAAAGTCCGTCGCGGTAGACGCGGCGCGTTACGCGCACTTCGTGCCAGTCGACGCCGAGCTCGGAAGCGCAGTCGGTGAAGGTGAGAGAAACTTCGGCGTAACCGACGGCTTTGCGCGAATCAGTGCCGCTGAAGATGACGTCGGCCATTTCGCCGCCGCGCAGGGCTTTGGCCGATTGCTCGCCGAGGACCCAGCGGACCGCGTCGAGGACATTTGATTTTCCGCATCCGTTAGGCCCGACGATGGCGGTGACGCCCTCGTGGAAATTGAAGACGGTTTTATCGGCGAAGGATTTGAACCCGAAAAGCTCGAGGGATTGGAGATGCATGCGTAAGGAAACTAGCAGGTGCATACAACCCGCTTCCGGCGGTGACAAGAAAAATAAACGCTATCTTGGGGATGAGAACCAGGCCCGCCACAAGATATGGTGGCGGGGAACGCTAGGCGACTTTCTTCAGTGTCCGTTGGATGAGAAAAATAATCGTCGCTGCCACCAGCACCACGGCGGTGACGCCAAGCTCCTGTCGGGTCGCCTGGGCAAGAATCCAGAGACTGATCGCGACCCCAAGGCAAGGGACAATCCACGCCCCCGGAAAGTGGAAAGGTCGGCCCGTCGCGGGCGCATCGCGACGCATCAGCTGCAAGGCTGCGCCGCAGGAGAGAACGTAGAGGAGCAGAACGGTAACATTCGAAAGGATAGCGAGATTCTGAAAAGTCGAACTGAGCGAGAGGACCGCGGCGATCCCGCAATAGACCACGATCGCGAAGCCCGGAGTCCGAAACTGCGGATGGACCTGTGCGAAAACTTTGGGGAGAAAACCATCGCGCCCAAATGCAAAGAGAACCCGCGGCGAGCTGAGAACGTCGCTGGCCAGGAAACCAAAAGCGGAAATGCTCGCGCCCGCGAGCATGAGGTGGCGACCGGGTTCCCCGAGAAAGCGCGAGGCGGCCTGGGCGAGCGGCGCGGTGGAGAATTTCCCGAGCGTGTCGCCGAGGATGCCCTGGGCGACTAGCTGGATAAGCAGGTAAAGAACGGTCGTGACGGCGAGGGCGAGATAAATGGCACGCGGCACTGTCCGGGCCGAATCCTTGACCTCACCGCTCGGCATGAGCGCGGTTTCGATTCCGACAAAGGCGAAGAGGAGGAGCAGGACCGAGCGCCCAAGGGGAGCGCCGCCCGGCCAGACGATCGTGAGGGCGTCTGCTCGCCTAACGAAGAAGATGCCGACGCCGACAAACAGAAAAAGGGGAAGCAACTTCACGATCGTTACGATCCAGACCGCGCGAGCCCCGGATTGCACCCCGCGGATATTGACCCAGGCCAAACCGCCGAGGACGAGCAGCACGATCAGAAAATGGGGCGCGCCGCGCGCGAAAATCGGCGTCATCGCTCCGATCGTGTCCGCGACCAGGGCAACGATTCCTGAGGAGGCCAGAATCGCGGTGAGAAAATAGAGCACGCCCGCGAGGAAGCCAAGGTAGCGCC
>JBDTCM010000239.1:0-6675 GCA_039923575.1 Chthoniobacterales bacterium | reverse complement strand
GGAGCGCGGCGGTGAAATGATCAAGGCTCTGCTGCGCCGGGCGGCGGAGGCGGATCGGCCGCTGCTGATGACGGAGGTAAACTATGCCGAGGTGCAATATATCATCCGGCGCAAGGAAGGCGATAGGCAATGGATGGAAGCCGCGCGCGTCCTCGAGTCCCTTCCGATCGAGTTTCATCCCGCCACGCGCGCGCTCGCGGATCTCGCCGCAACTTTCAAAGCGCGTTACAAAATCAGCCTGGCGGATGCATTCGCCGCCGCACTCGCAAGGGAGCGCAAAGCCGAGCTCCACACGGGCGACCCGGAGTTCAAGTCTCTCGAAAAGGAGATCAGAATCGCTTGGTTGAAGTAGGAGCCGCCAGGTCCCCCGCCGGCCCCGCGTTCACTCCTGCAGCGCTGGCAGAAGCTCGTTGCGCGCCAGGGGCCGGAAAGGATGCGGTTGTCCGAATCGATCGCTTGCCGCCGCCCGGCTGTTAAACCCATACAACCGACAGCGAACAATCCCGAATTCGCTCGCGCCGCGTCGCGTCCGTGCTCGCGACTGCTCCTGTCCTCGTTACGCCTTTGAAGCACTACCTACCAAACTTCACATGACTTCAATCCTTCACTCAGCAGCTGCGCGCGTGCGCGCGAAGGATTCCCAAAGCCCTCGACCGAGTATCTGGACTCCATCATAAAGATCACGATTCCGAATGAGTCGGAGGCTTTCAAGCTAGGCTTCAAAGCAGGCTACATTGATGGATGGGAGAAGCGGAATGGCGATCCCATGTAGGGTTACCGCAGCGCTTAACCATACATCTGAAGTCATCTAAGAGGGGTTTGGGGGGATTTATTCAAATTGAAGTGAGGCGGCTTCCTGGAACTTGGCGGCACGGTGTTCGACTTGATGAGAAAGTAGATCTCGCCTAACGATCGACGACTGAGCAAGATTCCGGGGAGCACCGGCCGCTGGCCGGTCGTTGGAGGTAGCCCGCCTCCAACACTCCGGCAGAGCGGGGCCGAACTATCTCCCTGCTATGCGGAGAAGGGCGCTTCAGGCCAACACTCCTTCTACGATTGGATTCTTTCCGCCGGTGCGCACCTCACTTCTGCGCTCGGCGAGCCACCGAGCGCGACCGGCCAGCGGCCTGTGCTCCCCAGAGTCGGGCGTCGCCCCTATTTCACCCGCACGTTCTTGCGCAGATAGGTCGGGACGTCCAGGTCCTGGCCTTCCACGATCGTCGGCTCGCTTTTTTCAAAACGCCCGCGCGTGATCGGCTCGAACTGCATCACTTCCTGCCGTGCCTGAACCATTTTGTCCTTCTTCACGGGGGTCGGCTTCACCGGCGCAGGCTCGGGCGCAATCTCGAGCTCTCGCGCCACCGGAGGCGGTTTGCGTTCTTTGCGCACCGGCGGAGGCGGCGACGCAACTTGGGCGGCAGGCGCGACGAATTCCTCGTTCTCAATTTCCGGCTCGTTAGGCACGGGTTCCGGCGTTGGCTCGGGGCGAAACGCGACCACGACGTCCGGAGCGACCGGCTCGCTTCGCGCTTCAGCCACCGGTTCCATCGGCGCGGCCGGCTTGGCGACGCGCATTGGGGGTGCAGGATGCGCCGCACCTTCGCCAGCGAGTGAGCTGATCAAAGTCACGCTCATGCGGTTGCCCATTTTCCCATCGACCGAGGTGCCGAAGAGAATCTGGGTGTGATCCTCGACATGCCGGTTGAGTTCCTGCATCACGATCTCGACTTCGGTCAGCGTCATGCCCGGGCCGCCCGAGATTTGCACGAGCACATGGCGCGCGTCGGTCAGCATCTTGCCCTTGTTCATGAGCGGATTTTTGAGGGCGAGAGCGAGCGCTTCGTGGGCCCGGTTGTCGCTGTCGGATTCGCCGTAACCAAAGAGGCAGCGGCTGTTTTCGCTGCGCAAAGCGGCGAGCAGCTCGTCGAAGCCGATTTGGATCAAGCCGGGACGCCTAACGACATTAACGATGGCGCGGACACTCTGACTGATGGTCGTGTCGGCGACGGCGAAGGCCTGGTGAATCCCGGCCTTGGGCAAGACCATATCGCCCATGCGATCGTTCTCGAAACAGATCACGGCATCGGCAATGCGCTGCATTTTCCCTAACGCCTCCGCCGCCTGGGCGGCGCGACGCTTGCCTTCGAAGGCAAATGGCATGGTGGCAAAGACGAGGACGAGCGCTCCACTCTCGCGAGCCATGTGCGCGAGGACCGGGGCCGCGCCGGATCCGGTGCCGCCACCCAGGCCGGCACAAATGAAAACCATCCGCGCGCCTTGCATCACTTCGCGCAATTCGTCAGCGGATTCGTGCGCCGCGTTGAAACCGAGTTCGGGATCGCCGCCGGCGCCGAGCCCGCGCGTGGCCGCGCGCCCGATTTGCACCTTCTGCGTCGCGACCGAGCTGGCGAGGGATTGCACGTCGGTGTTGACCGCAATCATGTCGGCGTGGTCCAGGCCGTCGAGCACGATGCGATCGAGCGCATTGGCCCCGGCCCCTCCCACGCCAATGATTTTGATCGCGAGGTCGTCCTCTTTCTTTTCCGGCAGGCTGTAGTTACGGCTCAGTTGAATCATGGTTTTGACTGTTCGTTAGGCGGATCTGTTATCGCATTCTGCTGAAAATTTTTCCGACGAGGCGGCCCCAGCCGCTCCGCGGCTGGCGATCTCCCTGCACGGCCTGGGCGTATTTGATCAAGCCGATCGCGGCTGAGAACTGCGGGTTTTCAAAGGCACTCGTCAGGCCGGACATGGTTTGCGCATGGCAGACACGCGCCGGGATGCCGAAAACGTCCTCCGCCAGGTTGTCGATCCCGTTGAGCAGGCTGCAGCCGCCGGTGATGAAGATGCCTTCGCCGAGGTAGTCGAGGAACGGTTCCTCTTCGAGCGCACGCTTCAGCAACTCGAACGTCTCGCGCAGCCGCATGTGAATGATTGTGTTCAGGGTCTCGCGCTCCACTTCTTTCCCGGCGAAACCGGAGTCGTCCTTGAGCAAAACGGTTTCGCCCGGCAAACAATTGCCGAGCACGGTGCTGCCCTCCTCAAGCTTGAGCTTCTCCGCGCGCGTCATCGGGATGCGCAGCCCCATCGAGATGTCGTTCGTGATGTGATCGCCGCCGACCGCAAGCACGCCGCTTTGTTTGACCGCGCCATCGATGTAAAGCACGAAATCGGTCGTGCCTCCGCCAATGTCGATGACAAGCGCCCCGAGATTTTTCTGGTGCTGGGTGAGGACCACCTGGGCCGCCGCGAAAGGCGTGAAGACGACGTCTTCGACGTCGAGTGGCAACTCTTTCACGCAGCGGATGGTGTTTTGGATGCGGGTGCGGACGCCGTGGATGATGTGGAAATCGGCCTCCAGTTTCTGGCCTAACATTCCGATCGGATTGAGCACGCCGTTCTGTCCGTCAACGTGATAATGCTGAATGATCGAGTGCAGAAACGCGTTCTGCGCCGGGATGCTGACTTCGCGCGCGTTGATCTTTACGTCCTCGATATCTTCCTCATCAATCTCATCGCGATCGTCCGGCAGGGCGACGCAGCCGCGGTTATTGAAGCTCTGGATGTGCGCGCCGGTAATGCCGATGTAGACACTGCGAATCATGATGTCGCTCTTCTCCTCGGCATCGACGACCGCTTCGTGCACGCACTTCATTGCCGTCTCGAAATCTACAATCTCGCCTTTGCGCACCCCGCGCGAAGGCGCCTGTCCGACGCCCAGAATCCGCATCGTTCCGTCCGGCTTTCCTTCGCCGACGACGACGCAGATTTTCGAAGTTCCGATTTCAAGACCGACCATCAAGTTGCTACTAGCCATTAGGGTTATTTTCCTGGTTGAAACGTTGCAGTGGGATCGCCTTCCGCACCGGCAGGGGCGGAGGACTGGAGTGGAATTTTTTCACGCCGGGGCTGTAGGGCAGCGCCCTTTCCGCCTTCGGATAGACCGGCGTGGCCTTTCTGATCTCGGGCTCGACCGGGACGGATTTGGTTTTTTGAGGCGCGGGTTTCGTTTCCTTCGGCGCGGATTTTGTGACGTGCGCGGGCGGGATCAGCTCCCGCGCCGGCTCCAGTTCCGAGATCACGGCCGAGATCGGTTGGGCGAAGGTCACCGGGATGTTGCGCGCGACGAGGAGGTTGACGGTCGCGATCTCGCGATGCGCATCGTCGCTGTAAACGAGGAACTGCTCGAGCCGCTTCATCTGGCTGTCGAGATGCTCGAAACCGAACATCACCTGGACGTGATTTTTATCCGTCACGAGCAGGCAATAGCCTTTCGAAACATCCACCTCCCGAATCTGGAAGCGGGTCTGCATGAAGCTCGTAGTCGTTAGGCGAAGCAGTTCAAGGGCCGCCTTCGCCTCGAAGGAATCGACCACTTTGCCCGGCACGAGCGCCTCGCTCGAACAGCCAACGATCAAGGGCAAAGCGAGATACTCCGGGAGCAGTTTCTTTTCCTTCATCAGGATGCCGCGGGCATCGATCAGGAAAGCGGCGTCGGAGGCGAACGGATTGGCGATCGCTTTTTCGCTCGTGATCCAGGCGATCGGTTTGCGCTCCGTGATGTGAATGTCGATCTCGTTAGGCATTTTCCGCTCGACCTGCACCTCATCGACCTGCGGGAGCTGCTGCAAGTAGTCATGGATCTGGGCGAGGTTGACCGAGAAGATGTTTATCCCCTCCCGAAGCTGGGCGGATTTCAGGACCTGATCGCGTTGCAGGGTGCCGTCGGTCTGCACCTCGATGGTGCTGAGGCGGTATTCCGGATTATCGAAAAAGAAACGGCTCAAGCCGGTGCGCACGCCGTAGTACAGAGCGGCGCCCATCGCAATCACGAGCGCGATTTTGGAAAGGAGAACGAGAATGCGGCGGTTGCGATGATGGGAAGCGCGGCGCGCCCGGACGTTGACATCGAGGAGGTGTTGCTGGCGACGCTGGCGCGAGGTCGAAAGCCGGCGGTTGACCGGGCGAGGCTGGTTCTGGTTCGCTTTCGCTCTCATTTCTGGGCGGACCTCGCCGCGAGGGAAAGTTCGATGATGCGGGCGCAGAGCTGCGGATAAGTAATCCCGGCGACGGCCGCGGCGTCGGGCAACAGGCTGGTCTCGGTCATGCCCGGGATGGTGTTGATCTCGAGAACGAAGGGCACGTTCTGCGGCGAGAGCATGACATCGACGCGCGAGTAAACCTTCAGGCCTAACGAACGGGCCGCGAGCAAAGCGAGATCCTGGATTTTGCCCGTCAGGTCAGCCGGGATGGCGGCCGGACAGACATGCTGCGCGCCGCCGCCACCCTGCGGATTGAGGAACGGGTATTTGTCGTTGAAATCGTAGAAGCCGCTCTTGGGAATGATCTCGAGCACCGGGAGCGCGAGATCGCCGAGGACGCCAATAGTCAGCTCGCGCCCGGGAATAAATTGCTCGATCAACAGCTCCTCGTCGTACTTCGCTGCGTCGCGCAGGGCCGCGGCGGCCTGACTTTCTTCTTTCACGATGTAAACGCCGACGGTCGATCCCTGGCGCGGCGCCTTGATCACATAAGGCAACGGCAGGCTCGGCTGCTGGCCGACGTGGATCACCTCCCAATGCGGCGTGGTGACGCCGTGCTGGGTAAACTTTTGCTTCGAGGGAATCTTGTCGAACGCCAGCCGGCTCTCCGCCACCCCTTCGCCGGTATAGGGAACGCCGCGGTCCTCGAGGATCTGCTGCACCTGGCCGTCTTCGCCGAAAGTTCCGTGCAGAGCGATGAAGGCCAGTTCGGTGCTGTCAGGGAAAACGAAGTCGGCGTTCTCGACATCGACTTCCGTGACGTTCGCACCTAACGAGCCCAGGGCTTTGGCAATCCCGGCGCCAGTCGCGAGCGAGACGGCGCGCTCGGAGCTGGGGCCGCCTTTCAGGACTGCGATTCTTTTCCCAACGAGCTCGATCATGCGTCCTCCCCCACGATTTGCACTTCCGTTTCCAATTCGATCCCGCGCTCTTTCCGCGCCGTCGCCTGGATTTGACCGATCAACGCCAGGACTTCGGTCGCGGTCGCGGCGCCGTCGTTGACGATAAAATTTCCGTGCACGTCGGAGACCCGCGCGTCGCCGACCCGCGAGCCTTTCAAACCCAGCTCATCGACCAGCTTCCCGGCCGGACAGGCCGCCGGGTTCTTGAAAATGCAGCCGGCACTTTTCGCGGCCGGTTGGGTAGTGCGACGTTTCTCCTGTGAGGCGCCGAGTCGCCTGACGATTTCTTCGGTCGAAGATTTTTCTCCGCGGAAGACGGCCGAGACGGCAAAATTCTCCTCCAACGAGGGGACGTGCCGATAGTGCACTTCGAGTTCGGCCGGCGTCTTCTCGTGCGCGCCGCCTTCGCGGTCGAGGTAACGCACCCGCACCACCTGATCAAAAGTCTGGATGCCCATGGCACCGGCGTTCATGCGCAAACCGCCGCCGACCGCACCCGGGATTCCCTCCATCCACTCAAACCCACCGATCCCCGCGGTTTTGCCCGCGTAGGCGATTTCTTTTAGCTTCGCGCCGACGCCGGCCGTGACCTCCAGTCCCGAGACTTCGACGCGATCGAATTCTCCACCGCTCGGATGCACCACGACGCCGCGGATTCCGCCCTCGCGCACGAGCAGATTCGAACCACGCCCGATGACAAAGAGCGGCACACCGTCGCGCCGGCAAAAGCG
>JBDTCM010000238.1:0-3671 GCA_039923575.1 Chthoniobacterales bacterium | reverse complement strand
TCCAATTGGGCATGAGGGCGTTCTCCGGTCCGCGGAACATGGTGCCGACATTAAAGGCGTGATGATACGACGAATAGAAATCGGTGTAATCGCCGATCCGCGCCGGCAACTGCATGACCACGTCTTTTTGCGCGTGAAATGCCCGCTGCCGCAGCGCCGCGTCGTCCCGCAGCGTGGCGGTCTCGGCCGCGAGGAGATGCTGGAGAACTTCGCGCGTCTTGCGCCAGGCCGGGCGGCCGAGCGCGAGGAAAGCATTGAGTGAATCGCCGCCAAAGATCGCGTGCTCGCCAAATTCCAACGCGCGAAAATAATCGCCCTCTTCCAGGACCGCGAGGTCGAGCACGAGATCGCCGATCGCGACCCCGGCGCGCGCCGGGCCATTGTGCGGGCGGAAGATTCCGTAGGGCAAATTCTGGAGCGAAAAATGCGACTCCGGCGCGACCTCGATGAAAGAACGAAGCGGTTGGGCAAGCATGCTTAAAATAATCCAAGCGCGCGCAGGTCGTCACGCGGTTCGTCAAAACTGCAACTGCCTAACGACGTCACGAGCTGGCGACGCTGGGTGAGCTGGGCCGTGCTGATTTTCCACTCCCGCCAGCGGAACATCTCTTCCTCAAAAACAAATGAGCCCGGGTCTTCGTCCGCCAGCATTTCCTGCGTCTGGGTTTCGCTCCAGCGATGCTCGGCTGCGAGCGCGCCGGCCCCGAGGACGTTAAGAAAGCCGTGCATTTTCGTCCCGACACTCTCGTGAAACTTGAGAATGGGATGATGCAGGCCGGCGGTGAATTTTATCGGCACCCGATGCCGCGCCGCCGTAACGAGGGCGCGCGCGATTTGCGCGCCGGTCGGGAAGGCGTCCGCGGTCACACCGCCGGTGCGGAGTTTGAAACCGGCCCCGCTGCCGGAGAGCGCCTCGATCGTCTTGGCCGCGGCATCGGCGGGCGCTTCCCAAAACATTCTCAAGGCCAGGTCACCCAACGTAGCGCGGGCCACGCCTAACGACTTCGCAATCGGACCGCGCGGCAAGGGCATTTCGAATTGCGTGATCGAAACTACGCCCTTGTGCTCGGTGACAAAATCCTTGATCGCATCCGCCGCAGTCTCGAGAGCCGGACGAAATTCCGCCGCCTTGTTTGTCTTCGGTCCGAGCGCGGAAATCTGGAGTGGATGTGCGGTGTCGAACTGGGCCAGCTGGGTGCGGGCTTCGGCAAATTTCCCGATCGGCAGGATGAATGCGCCCAGCATCCAGCCCTCGGGCGAACGAACATAGCTCGACTGATTCTGCAAGGCAGGCTCGAGCGCGAGATCGGCGGGCGGAAAGAGCCCGGCGAAGTCGACCGCGTGGTCAAGGAGTGCGCGTAGGGAAGCAACCGGCATGGGGAGAACTCAACGGTGTGATAGCCGCGCTCGTCAACCAAAGGAAATCTTTTTCGCGCCTGAATCCATGGCCATGGCGCGTAAGCTGCCGGCGGCAAACGATTCATCGACACAGTGGAAATCGAACTCGACAAAGAGCCATCCGCACCGGACGACGAGGGCAACGCGACGGAAAATACCGTCGTCACGCCGCGCGTCCGGATCCATGACCTCTTGCAGCGGCCTTTCAACGTCCGGTCGATCGCCCTCTCGGGCCTTTTCCTGCTCGCGATCTTTTACACGATCTATTTTGTCCGCTCGCTCCTCCTCCCACTCGTGCTCGCGCTCCTTTTAAGCTACCTGCTCCGCCCGATCGTGCGCGGTTTGGCGAAAATAAAGATCCCGCCGCTGATCGGTTCGGCCCTTCTGCTCCTCTCGCTCGTCGGCGCCATCGGCTATGGCGTTTCGCTGCTCGCGACGCCCGCCGCCGGCTGGATTGAGAAAGCGCCCTACAGTTTGGAGCAGTTGCAGCAGCGGCTGACGCCTTTCAAGAAACCGATGGCGCAGGTCGCGGAAGCGAGCGGGGCGATCGAGAAACTGACCACGACGGAAACCGCGCCGGCCAAAACTCCGACGGTGGAAGTGAAGCAGCACCCACTCACCGATCGGCTCTACGCGCATACCTCCGAGCTACTCGTGAGCGCGCTCACGATGATCATCCTGCTCTATTTCATGCTCGCTTATGACGGCGTTTTTCTGGGGAAGTTGATCAGACTGATGCCGACGCTCTCGGACAAAAAGCGCGCCGTCACGATCGCGCACGAGATCGAGGCCCAGATCTCGCGCTACCTTTTCACCATCACGCTGATCAACGTCTGCCTCGGGATCGCGGTCGGGACGGCGGTCGGATTCCTCGGTTTGCCCAATCCCCTCCTCTGGGGCGTGCTCGTGGCCGTGCTCAACTTCATCCCCTATCTCGGCGCGTTCGTCGGCATCGTGTGCATGCTCCTTGGCGCGTTGCTCAGCTTCGACAGTCTCGGGTTCGCTCTCGCCTTTCCCGCCATTTACCTCGTTCTGGCGACGATCGAAGGGAACTTCATCACGCCTTTCGTGATGGGCCGGTCGCTCACGCTCAACCCCGTCCTGGTGCTGCTCTCGCTCACGTTCTGGGGTTGGATGTGGGGCATCGTCGGCATCCTCCTGGCCGTGCCGATTCTCGCCGCCTTCAAGATTTTCTGCACCCATCTCAAGCCGATGGAGCCGCTGGCTGAATTCATGAGCTAACGAATTTGCGTTTGCCGAGAGTCGGGCGCGCATTGCAAGATGGGTTGTGGCAGAAACCGCTAACTCGATCGTCGTACCGCAGGAGCCGCCCCCGGCCGCGGTCTATTCCCGCAAGAATCCATTCCCGGGCCCGCTGCTCGTCAACCGCCGGCTCAACAGCCCCGACTCGGAGAAGGACACGCGCCATTTCGAGATCTCGCTCGAGGGCTCGGGCATCAGCTATGAAGTCGGCGATTCGATGGCGGTTTATTCGACTAACGATCCCGCCCTCGTCGATGAAATGCTGGAAGCGCTCGACGCCAAGGGCGATGAGGAGATCACGGGAAAAGACGGCCCGACCACGCTGCGTGAAGGGTTGCTGCGGGATTACAGCATCACCCAGCCGACGCCGCGATTCCTGAGTGCGATCGCGGAACGCGCCTCCGCCGCTCCGCTCTTGAATGAGTTGCTCGATCCGGAGCGGAAAGAAGATCTCGCCAACTTTCTCTGGGGCATGGAGATGATCGATTTCCTGACCGAACATCCGTCGGTCGAATTTGCGCCGCAGGAATTCGTCGCGCTTCTCCCGAAATTGCAGCCGCGGCTTTATTCCATCGCGTCGAGTTTGAAAATGTTTCCCGACGCCGTCCACTTCATCATCGACGTCGTGCGCTACAAGTGCCATGGCCGGCTGCGCAAAGGCGTCTGCTCTACTTTCCTCGCCGAGCGCTGCTCCGATTCGCCCGCGCCGATTTATCCGACGGTCTCGAAATTCCGCCTGCCCGAGGATAGCGATGTCCCTATCATCATGGTCGGTCCGGGCACGGGCGTGGCGCCTTTCCGCGCCTTCCTCCAGGAGCGCGCTGCGATCGGCGCCCGCGGCAAGACGTGGCTTTTCTTCGGTGCGCAGCGCGAGAAGAGCGATTTCTACTACCAGGAAGACTTCGAGAAATTCATGGCCGACGGGGTCCTGACCCGAATCGACACCGCATTTTCGCGCGACCAGGCGCACAAGATTTACGTGCAGGATCGAATGGCGGAGGCGGCGGCCG
>JBDTCM010000237.1:0-3838 GCA_039923575.1 Chthoniobacterales bacterium | reverse complement strand
TCGCGCTCGAGCCCTTGATCGAGGAACATTTTCGCAGTGACAACGATGTCACGCTCGCGGTGCGCGAAACGGGCGTGGCCGCCAATGTTGCTTTCCGCGAGGGGCGGGTGCTCGATATCGGGAATCGTTACGGCCACGCCGGCAATTTCGATTACGCCAACGTCTCCATTTGGAATCCGCAGATCTTCGATCGCATTCCGCCCGGCAAAAAGATTTCGTTCATCCCGATCGTCGCCGAATGGATTGGCGAAGGCGCCAGAATCGGAGGCGTCGTCTCGGAGCAGGGTCGTTGGTTCAATCTCAGCTCTCCCGCAGAGTATCTGGCGGTGCATCGCACCATCGTGGAGAAACATTGGCGGCCGTCCTATGTGCGCGACGCTGGCTGGCCTTTACGCATCGCGCCCGATGCCATGATCGATCCCACCGCGGAAGTGCGCGGGTGCTCAGCGATTGGAGCCGGCTGCCGCGTCGGTGCCGGGGCGATCATCGAGGATTCGATTCTCTGGGCCGGTGCACAAATCGCTTCCCGCTCGCGGCTGAAAAACTGTATCGTGCGAACTCATGGCCGCGCGCAAGGAAACCTGGTTGACGCCGTTATCTGATTGTAGACGCTTCGCTCTGCGAAGCGCGGGGGAACCATTGCGGCGGAATTCCCACGGCGAAGTTTTCTCCCGCGCTTCGCAGCCTCCGGCTCGGAAGAGCTTACCCTCCGGCCTGGATGCACTACGGGCAGGAAGCGGGGCAGGAAGCGGGCTCGGAGAGAGCGAAGCGTCTACAACTCAATGATCCTTTCCGAAACCCTGCTCGAGCAGACTCGCATCCGCTTCCCGCGCTTCGAGGATGCGACGGTCAAGATTGCTCCGATCGAGAAGGGCGGTTCGGATCGTAAATTTTACCGCATCCAGTTCTCCCGCGAGCAGTCGGTCATCCTCGTCAAATACTCGCGCGAAAAGATCGAGAACCAGCGCTACGTCGAGATCGCGGAATTCCTCACCGCGCAAGGGATCCGCGCCCCCAGGATCCATTTCCACGATCCGGCAGAGGGCCTGATCTGGATCGAAGATCTGGGCGAACGCGACCTCTGGAGTTACCGCGACGAAAGCTGGCTGGTGCGGCGCGCCTTCTACGAATCGGCTCTTGAGGAAGTCGCGAAGCTGCATCGCATTTCCGAAGCAGATTCCGCCGCAATCCGGCGCGACCTCCCGGCGCAATTTGACGCCGCGCTCTATCTCTGGGAGCAAAGCTATTTTTTCGAAAATTGCTGCGGTCGCCACTTCGGCTGGAGCGCGGAGAAACAGCAGGAGCTGGCAACCCTGCCCGCGCTCCAGGAAATCGCCGAACGGCTCGCCAGTTTTCCGCGCGTCCTGGTCCATCGCGATTTCCAATCGCAAAACCTCATCGTGCGCAACGGCCAGGCGCACCTGATCGATTTCCAGGGCATGCGACCCGGGCTGGCCGCATACGATCTCGCCTCGCTTCTCTACGATCCCTATGTGCACCTGACCGCGCCCGAGCGCGCCGAGCTACTCGAGTTCTATCGCGCGGCGGTGGCGGCGGATGACCCTGACTTTGCGGAAAAGTTTCAGCTCTGCGCCATGCAACGGCTGATGCAGGCGCTCGGCGCCTACGGCTATCTTGGGCACGTGAAGGGAAACAAGAGCTTCCTCGCTCACATCCCCGCGGCAATGCAATCGTTAGGCGAAGTGGTCGCGGCAAGCGAAGGTTTGGGGCTTTTTCGGACGGCCCTGCTTTCGTTGTAGCCGGGGCCGGTGACCCCGGTTTCGAGATCGGCGCGTGCCGGCCGGCGCGAAGCGGTCTGTTGGTAGGGCGAGACTCCGTCGAGCGAGGGCCACGGACCGCTGCGAGGTCGACGCCCATCCCCAAGCTCGACGGAGTCTCGCTCTACCAACCTGGGGCTCTGGTGGGGTTCCGGCTACCCCAACGGGCGCACGAAGGGATTTGCGCTCCGCTCCGCGCCGATCGTGGTCGGCGGCCCGTGGCCGGGCAAGACGGTGACGTTGTCGCCTAACGAGTAAAGTTTTTCCCGGATGCCGGCGAAGAGCAGCTCGCCATCGCCGCCCGGCAGATCCCAGCGCCCCACCCCGCCGGCAAAGAGCACGTCGCCCCCCACCAGCAGCTCGTTCTCGCGCGAAAAGAAACAGAGGCTCCCCGGACAATGCCCCGGCACCTCCAGCACTTCGAAGTTCATGCCGAGAAATTCGCGCGCGGGCGTGGCCTCGATCAGGAGGTCGGGTTGCACCGGCTCGATCTCGAAACCAAAGCCGTAATCGCGAAAAAAATCGCGCTCGGAGATCATCGGCGCGCTCTCTGGATGAACGCCCATGGGACAACCAAAGCGGCGTTTGATCTTCGCCACGTCCTGGATGTGATCGATGTGACCGTGCGTGAGCAGGAGCAGGCGCAACTCGATCCCCTGGCTGACCAGCCAGTCGCAGGTCCAGTCCGGCGCGTCGAAGAGGATCCACCCCTCTGGCGCCTCGAGCGCATAGCAGTTGGTCTCGAAGATCCCTCCGGTAAAAGTGCGGTATTTGATCATGACAGGTTCCTAATCCTGCTCTTGCTCCCAATCCCTATTCAAGAAAGAGGAGCGGGCGCAGGCGGAGAGGCGGGAAAATAGCACAGCCCTCGCGCGGGGAACGAAAAATGCATCGCTAGCGGGCGCAGTATCCGAATCTAAATTTGAATCTTCACCAAGGTCCGTTGTCTCACTCTTCACTTCCGGGATTCCGGACTGCCCACGCGCCTTGCTTTCAAATCGTTTTCTGCGAGCTTTTTTTCCGAAAATATGAAAAATTTCCTTCGTCGGTCTGTCGCGCTCCTGCCGGGATTGCTCGTTGTCGCGCTGGCCGCCCAACCCGCTCGGGCCAAGTCGGACTCCGAGCAAATCGGGCTCTCCGTCGGTCGCCTCCTCGAGGAAGGCCACTACACGCACCATCCGCTCGACGACGAAATTTCACGCAAGTTGCTCACCGGTTACCTCGAGATTCTCGATTTCAGCCACCTCTTTTTTACCCAGAAAGATGTCGATGCTTTCACCGCGAAATACGGCACCACGCTCGATGACGCCATCCTCCTCGGGAACCTGAAGCCGGCCCATGAAATCTTCGCCGTTTTCCAAAAACGAGTGGAAGATCGCGTCGCGAAAATCAAGGAGCTGGTCAAACAGCCGATGGATTTCAAATCGAACGCGACCGTCCTCTTGAGCCGGCAAAAAGCGCCCTGGCCAAAAGATGAGGCCGAGGCCGACCAACTCTGGCGGGATCGGATCACGAATGAATTGCTCCAGGAAAAACTGGCCGATCACCCGATCGAGCCCGGACCGAAACTGGTCGAGCGCCGCTACGATCGCATGTTGCGCAACATCCACGAGGAAGACGACGAGGAGCAGGTCAAGCTCTTCCTCGACGCCCTCGCCCAGGCTTACGATCCGCACTCGGAATACCTGAGTGCGTCCGACCTGAAAAATTTCAGTATCAACATGGGGCTGTCGCTCGTTGGCATCGGCGCGATGCTGCGGAGCGAGGACGGCTACGCCAAGATCGAGAGCCTCGTTCCCGGCGGTCCGGCCCAAACCAGCGGCCGCTTGAAGGTCGGTGATCGCATCAGCGCCGTCGCGCAGGGGTCGAAGGATTTCGTCGACGTTCGCGACATGCGGCTCGACAAAGTGGTCGAGCAGATTCGCGGCAAAAAGGGGACCAAGGTTCGTCTCCTCGTCATCCCCGTGAGCGTGGCCGACCCCGCCCAGCGCAAGACGATCGAGCTGGTCCGCGACGAAATTAAACTCAAGGACCAGGAAGCCCGGGCCGACATCATCCTG